>JAVCDD010000368.1 GCA_030765125.1 Candidatus Hatepunaea meridiana | reverse complement strand
TTGCAGCAGAGTCGCTTTTTCCAGGTAATGCTATGAGGCTGACTAAATGTTTCGATGAGGAAGTTCATGACATCACTTCCAAGGAGGTCAACGAGAACTCGATCAGGATGCTGTTCTCGGTACCACCGAAGAAATACTCGCGCACCGCGAAGGCATCCCTGTCGTGTGCACTGAGCTAAGCCGCGAACTTTACGAAGATGCTCATCGTAACCGACTAGTAAATCCTCATCGGGATCGTAGGATTTTTTTTCAATGGGTGTTGTGATCACACCTTTGCTGCGCAGATAGTCCATCATGTGTCGCAACGCTCTGGGTGCATATTTGAAGACACCTTCGGGCGCCAGTTCCTCTTTGAGGAAGCGCTCTACAAGAGCCTCGTCAATCTGTGAGGCACTATCTATGCCTTGCATTTGTGCAAAGATGCTGAACCGTCCGATGATAGATAGTGTTTGTTGACTTCCTTTATGGCAGTATCTCTTAGAATGAAGTTCTCGTGCCAATCCGTCAAGATGTTCAGCAAATGGACCTTGCCGTAATTGAAGCAAGCGCCAATGTTGCTTGAAGTAGTAAACTAACATTTTCAATCCTCTTGTTTGAAACCGGACACCATGTCCGATCAAGAGGTAATAAACTAAAAACTTATGTGTCATGAAATAGATCTATCTCATTACTACCATTAGGCAATTTGAACGCAACGCAACATAAGTTTCGCCGAAACATAAAATATTATGAATGATAAAGAAACGTTGATCTCGAAGCATGGTGGCTACCGAAAACTAAAGAGTTTTCAATTGGGGCAGTTAGTTTTTGACGTAACTGTTCGGTTTTGTGATCATTATATCGGAAAACGCAGCCGCACGCACGATCAGATGGTTCAGGCGGCACGGTCTGGCGTCCAGAACATTGCTGAGGGCAGTCAGGCATCGGGCACTTCAAAGAAAACTGAAATCAAGTTAACCAGTGTTGCAAGAGCAAGCCTTGAAGAATTACGGCTGGATTACGAGGATTTCCTGCGCCAGCGAGGCTTACCCCTCTGGGCTGTTGACGACCCGCGGCGAAAAAACCTGGTCGCTCGCAGGTGTACCAGCGCTGATGACGTTGCAAGGTGGGTCAAGGATATCTATGATGGACAAAATAGACTTGATGGACTGAATGACAACCAGTCCATATCGTCCATTAAGTCCATATCGTCCATCAATCCAGGAAAATCCACCATTCCTGAAATAGCGGCTAATGCCGTTCTGGTTCTTATAGGGGTAACATGCAGCCTCCTTGACCGCCAACTTGCCACTCAGGCAGAGGCGTTTTTAAAAGAAGGTGGTTTCACAGAACGTATCTATCGCATGCGCGTGCAAAATCGCAAAAGAAACCTAAAATAAACACAAATCCACACCATGTTAGACATCGATACCCGCCGTCGGATAGACTCCGCCCGCGACACTCTCGTAGGAATCGTTCCCGACCCCAAAGGACAGGTCGAGCAGATTACCATCGCTCTGATCTATAAGTTTATGGAGGATATGGATAATCAAGCGGAGGAGTTTGGCGGCAAAAGAAAGTTTTTCACTGGAGACTTTGCTCGTTACAGTTGGAGCAAGTTGCTTAGGTCAGGTTTGGGTGGTCATGAAACGCTCAATCTCTACGCTGAAGGTATACTCAAGATGCCTGAAAATCCCGGTATTCCTCCTCTTTTTCGGAATATCTTCAAGAACGCTTATCTCTCATATCGGAATCCTGAGACGCTCAAGATGTTTCTCAAGATCATCGACGAATTCGACTATGACCACTCCGAAAAGCTTGGCGACGCCTTTGAGTATCTGCTCTCCTGCCTGAGTTCTCAAGGTGATGCCGGTCAGTTCCGCACCCCGCGACACATCATTGACTTCATTGTCCAAATTGTTGATCCGAAGAAGGATGAGACTATTCTTGACCCGGCTTGCGGAACGGCTGGATTTTTGATCTCAGCTTATAAGCATATTCTGAGCGCAAACAAAGACTCCAAAGGGAACTCCACGCTGACCCCGGAGGAACAAGGGCGCCTGATTAAAAACCTCGTCGGATACGACATCTCGCACGACATGGTGAGGCTTTCGCTGGTCAACATGTACCTGCATGGCTTTACCAACCCCCGCATTGAGGAATACGATACGCTGACCAGCATGGAGCGCTGGAACGAGCACGCCGATGTGATCCTTGCCAATCCCCCTTTCATGTCACCGAAAGGAGGTATAAGACCTCACAACCGCTTCTCAGTCCAGTCCAAGCGCAGCGAAGTCCTCTTCGTCGATTACATGACGGAACATCTGACTCCCACCGGACGCACCGGGATTATTGTTCCGGAGGGGATTATCTTCCAGAGTCAGAACGCCTATAAACAGTTGCGGAAGATGCTGGTCGAAAATTATCTCGTCGCCCTCGTCTCCCTGCCGGCGGGAGTATTCCAGCCCTATTCCGGCGTTAAGACCTCTATTCTGATCTTCGACCGAACGCTGGCAAAACGGAGCGACTCGGTCGCCTTCCTTAAAATCGAAAACGACGGCTACAGCCTGGGTGCACAAAGGCGCGAGATCGACAAAAACGACCTCCCCGCAGCAGCAGAGTTCCTGAGAACCTGGTTCCGATCCATCCTGTCCATCCCATCCACGAAATCCATTTCGTCCATTCCCTCCATTCCGTCTATTCCGGTCACCCCGTCCACAAAGTCCATACCGTCCATATCGTCCAATCCGTCCATTCCTAACAGCCTGATAGTGGAGAAAGAGAAGATCGCGGCGAATGGGGATTATAATCTGAGTGGGGAGCGGTATCGGGAAAACCATATTAGACGGTCGGTTTTTCCATTGCGTCAGTTTGAGGATGTCTGCACTTTGGAATACGGATCAAGTCTGACTAAGGAAAATCGTATCGATGGTGAGTTTCCGGTTGTGGGTTCAAACGGCATTACTGGTTATCACAATAGTTACATAGTCGAAGGTCCTGCAATAGTTGTTGGACGCAAGGGATCTGCTGGCGCTGTTGCATTAATAGAGCAGAATTGTTTTCCAATTGATACAACATATTATGTTAAACAGACTAACACAAATCAATCGGACATACGTTTTCTGTATTGGATATTGAAAAGTCTTGGATTATCTGAATTAAGAGGCGGCGCTGGAATACCCGGACTCAACAGAACCGAGGTTTATCAGACACACCAAATCCCCCTCCCCTCACTAGAAATCCAAAAAGAGATCGTGACAGAGATCGAAGGCTATCAGAAGGTCATCGACGGTGCGCGAGCTGTCCTCGATAACTACCACCCGCATATTCAAATAGATCCGGAGTGGCAGATGGTGTAGTTGGGGGGGAAGTATTGAAGCTCTCAAGTGGAAGGGGACTCACGCAAGCCCATATGGTTGATGGCCTATATCCAGTATACGGGGGAAACGGTATAGTGGGATTTCACTCAGAGTACTTCGTTGAGGATCCGATCATAGTGATTGGACGTGTTGGTGCCTATTGTGGTGCAGTCCAAATAACCAAACCAAAATCGTGGGTAACTGATAATGGGCTCTACGTAACGAAATATCTAAAGAAGATTAATCAGCAATTTCTGGCATATGCACTTGCACGGCTTGACTTGAATCAATTCGCGAAAGTTGGTGGTCAACCTTCAATATCTCAGACTACTGTGTATGAACGCAAAATCCCCATCCCGTCCCTCGCCTCCCAACAAGCCATAGTCGCTGAGATCGAAGCCGAGCAAGCCCTTGTTGATTCAAACCGGGAATTAATCGAGCGGATGGAAAAGAAGATTAGGGCTGTCATCGCGCGTGTTTGGGAGGAGTGTTAAACAAGGATGAACAGGATGGACAGGATAAAAACCTGAATATCCAGTTAAAATTATGGCAAGCGCAAGACGGTCTGTGAAGCAGCAATAATCTTGATGATCATGCGTATGTAAAAAAGCACGGATTATGGGGGAGATTGACGAGGTGATTGAAGAGCATGGCGGTTGGTCGATAAATTAGTTTTATTAAGGCTAAATATTGGGTTTACCAAAATAATCCGGACCCCATATATCTGTCCGGTTTTTCGAGAATTTCCACACATTGAGCCTGAATGACGCGTATCGCCTTGTAATAATCGATTAAACAAAGGATTGAGATGAAATCATCCGACCTATTCTTAAAGGCACTGGAAGAAGAAGGTGTCGATTATATCTTCGGAGTACCCGGAGAAGAGAACGCCGACCTGATGATGTCACTGCTCGACTCTCCCATTAAATTCATCTTGGCAGGCATTCTCACGTTAGGTTTACCAATCCCGACAGTGAAAATCAAATCCTGACCGAACATCTTGGCAGGTTACTGGCACACTAAACAGGAGTAAAAATGTTACAAAAACTATATCCATATTATCTCGCGAACGAGCCGAAACAGGCGAACAGCGACCTGGAAGTAATAAACAAGTATTCAGGTGAGTTAGTCACGAGGGTTGCGTTAGCTGATCCTCAGGCTATTGATAATGCAATCGAATGGGCAGTCAATGCCGCTGAACCGATGCGCAAGCTACCGTCCTACAAAAAAGCTGAAGTCCTGCACCATTGCGTTCGGAGATTCGAGGAGCGTTATGATGAACTCGCCTATGCGCTGTGTATCGAAGCCGGCAAGCCTATCAGGGACGCACGTGGTGAAGTGACCCGCTTGATAGACACCTTCAGGATCGCAGCCGAGGAGTCCGTGCGTTTTGGAGGGGAATACATCCCACTCGACATATCCGCGCGTGCCGAAGGATACGAAGCTATCACTAAAAGAGTGCCGATAGGTCCATGTTCATTCATCAGTCCGTTTAACTTCCCATTGAATCTGGTTGCGCACAAGGTCGCAGCAGCGATCGCGGTAGGTTGTCCGTTCGTGTTGAAACCGGCTTCAGCTACACCGATAGGCGCTCTCATCATCGGTGAGATCCTAACGGAAACCGATCTGCCCTTGGGGGCTTTCAGCATCCTGCCGGCTCGAAGGGACGGAGCAGGTCTGTTCACTACCGATGACAGGTTTAAACTGCTGTCCTTCACCGGTTCACCTGATGTCGGCTGGGCGCTTAAAGCCAAGTCGGGCAAGAAGAAGGTTGTGCTGGAACTGGGAGGCAACGCCGGCTGCATCGTCGATGCCGATGCAGCCCTGGAATTTGCCGCAGACCGTATAACTTTCGGAGCCTTCTACCAGTCGGGACAGTCATGCATCAGCGTACAACGGGTTTTTCTACACGAATCGATATACGATGAAATGATTCCACTGCTTGTCGAGCGAGCCGGACAGCTCAAATCGGGTGACCCGACCGATGAAGCGACTACGCTGGGACCCATCATCAACCGGAAGGAGGCTGACCGCATCGTCGATTGGATCGGTGAAGCCGTTGACCATGGAGCAAATGTTTTATGTGGCGCCGGAAGAGTCGATTCACTAATCGAAGCAACCTGGCTGGAGAATGTAAACCCGTCTGATAGAGTCTGTTCCAGGGAGATTTTCGGACCGGTGGCAATTGTGGAGCGGTTCAGCAATTTCAAGGAGGCGGTCGAGAAGGTCAACGACAGCGTTTATGGTTTACAGGCGGGCGTCTTCACCCGGAACATAGATCACGTCTTTTACGCCTGGAACGAATTGGAGGTCGGTGGAGTGGTAATCAACGACGTCCCGTCGGTACGGGTCGACAATATGCCCTATGGAGGCGTCAAGGAGAGCGGTATCGGTCGTGAAGGGGTCAAATATGCGATGGAGGACATGAGTGAGATTAGGCTGCTGGTGCTGAACAAGGTCGGCAGACTCTGATTTACACCTGTCATTAAGAAGACAAAGTAACGTCGTTGCGAGCCCGAAGTTTCGGGAGAAGCAATCTCTCTCGTCACTGCCTTCCTCGCGACGACGTCATTTTCAAGAAACACTATAACGGTAAATTGTAAGAGGATACTACCGCAATGAACGACTCTTTTCTATGTATGGAGCGCATTGTTATTCCTCAGATTTTTTCACAGGAGGTGAAGCCAGCGAACATTTCACCCAGATTTCACCGCCTTGCATCATATCTTGTGAGCGCTCTCTACCGGGAGATCGTCCCATACCACCCTTTCCACCACCTCGTCCACCACCCATTCCGCCGCCTCCTTTTCCACCACCACCGCGTCTGCTCCCCATCTGTTGTTTCATCTGCTTAGACTTTTCTCTGTCCATACCACCGAATTCAAATCCAATGCTGATATCAGAACCGACTTCAGTGCCGATGGAATGAGGAATAGAATCGTTATGAGCAATCGGAATCGAGAATTCATAGATAAATACACCGTTTGCACTGCCCAGACTGGCTGCAGGACCCTGCGATCCGTCAGGTTTGATGCTGATTCCCATTTCCTCAGTTCCATTCAGAATAACGATCTGTTCGTACACCTTTCTATGCACGTACGGAATTCGTCTCCTTTGTTCATAAGGACTTCCTGAACCCGTTTCTTCATTTCTCAATTGATTTAGATCAATCGGCGGATTACATATATATCGGATGCCGAAGTTCTGTTTTTTCTTTGTGGATTCATCCAGCCAGATTGTGAAACCGCGGCTTGATGCTGTCCGTAACCACTTAGGATCCTTGAATTGGAAAAGAATATAGATGTTATCAGCATCGTTGCATATCCCGAGTGACACACGGACTTCCTCGAAGTAGGTTCTTGGAATATTGTCCCAGTAATTGCTTTGTCCATTGACCTTTAATGGTACATCAGTCCAAATACTTTGAATATTAACACTCTTGCAACCGGTAACTAATAATATGAAAACCAGGAGCGTTGCGAGCGGTTTCAGTGAATTGCAGGTTATGAGCTTCTCCTTAGAGTTGTGCTATTTACAGATGAAACACATTGACAAACCAAATCACGCGCTTTGATCGTTCAATAATTAGTGGAGTGAGAAAATTGCGGTTATCAATTCCAGAATCTTGTCTGAATTCGGATCGGTCATACAGCATTTCCTGAAAGTAACGTCGTCGCGAGGAACGCAGTGACGAAGCGATCTGTTTGAATATCAGTTAGGCTGCTGGTGCTAAACAAGGTCGGCAGACTCTGATTTACACCTGTCATTACGAAGACAAAGCCACGTCGTCGCG
>JAVCDD010000295.1 GCA_030765125.1 Candidatus Hatepunaea meridiana | reverse complement strand
CGCGTAGGGACCAATTTATTGAGCCCCTTCTACTTATGCAAAAGGGCTCGATAAATCGGCCCCTACGCGGAACTTTTAATGTTTCAAACAATTATAAAAACCAATATTGATACTTAACAAAGTAATGATAATCACTAAACAAAGTGCAAGCAAGGCTTGCGCACTCCAAAGTGACAACCGAAGATGTCGGCGTTACAACTATTCTTATTAGTTAATCACTATTTTCTTAGGTAAGACGTTAATTATGTTGACCATTGATATAAGATAGTGTATATTTACGTTATTATGTTAAGGATTTTCGCAAATATTTCCCTTCAGATATTATTTACTCTGATGTTGCTTAGCTGCACGTCCGGAAGGATGTCCGATTCGTTTAACGGGTCAAGTACAGATGGAACAACTATATCGGGCGATACCGTAAAGACATATTCACCACAAGTAGAGGATATGCCACCATACTACGTTGAACTTCCCGTTTTCTTCGTTCCAACGGTTCCGTTCGAGGCTAAACCTTACAATACTAAACTCGCCTTTTCTTCATCCGGTAATCAGGAGTATGGAGAAGATGGATCACCAGGAATAATTGAAGGTTATCGCATCCAGCTATTCAGTGGCAGGGAACAGGCATCCGCCAAGAGAATAAAAACAAAGTTTGAAGTAAGTCATCAGGAAAATGCTTATCTAATATATGCGGCGCCTCTATATAAGGTTAGAGTTGGTGATTTCCGAAGCAGAGATGATGCCTTAAGATTCTGCAAACAAGTAAATAATGAAGGATATAGGAGCGCCTGGGTGGTGAAATCACCTATTAATACACGATAAACAATTAGTAAGAAAGTAATTGCTTTTTTTACACCATTATACTTGTCTAATTGTTATATTGTTAAATTGTTATATTGACAATTTTTAAACCTATTCAATAATAATAAAAGGTAAAAATGGACATATTTAAGGAATCTTTAGAATACCATTCCCGTCCAAGGATCGGCAAGATTGAGGTAGTGGCAACCAAGCCTTGTGTTACCCAGCGTGATCTGTCGATGGCTTATACTCCAGGTGTTGCCGAACCGTGCCGGGAAATCCACAAGAACCCCGACGAAGCCTATCGTTATACCGCAAAGGGCAACCTCGTCGCCGTAATTACAAACGGCACGGCGGTATTAGGGCTCGGGAACATCGGAGCACTCGCAGGTAAGCCTGTTATGGAGGGCAAAGGTGTTCTGTTCAAGCGTTTTGCGGACGTGGATGTGTTCGATATCGAATTGGACACACTGGATCCTGATGAAATTATAAAAGCCTGTAAACTGCTTGAGCCTACTTTCGGTGGAATTAATCTGGAAGATATATCTGCGCCGAATTGTTTCTACATTGAAGAGACACTAAAGCGCGAGATGTCTATACCGGTATTTCACGACGACCAGCACGGCACGGCGATTATATCTGGAGCAGCGCTATTGAACGCCTGCGAATTCGTCGGTAAGAAACTTGAGAATATAAGGGTCGTTTTCAGCGGCGCCGGCGCTGCCGGAATAGCCTGCGCCAAGTTTTATATCTCGCTGGGTGTGCGCCCGGAGAATATGCTGTTATGCGACAGCAAGGGTGTCATCTACGCTGGTCGCGAAGATTTGGATCCTAATCATCCGCGCTACAACAAATATAAGGCAGAATTCGCACAGCCTACCGATGCCCGCACAATCGCTGATGCGTTAGATGGCGCCGATGCTTTCTGCGGCGTTTCCGTCGCTGATTGCGTGACCAAGGATATGGTGCGCTCAATGGCTGACAATCCGATTGTGTTCGCTATGGCGAATCCTGATCCGGAGATCACCTATCCAGATGCAATTGAAGCCAGATCGGACGTCATTATGGCAACCGGACGCAGCGACTATCCTAATCAGGTCAACAATGTGCTCGGTTTTCCGTTCATCTTCCGTGGAGCGCTTGACGTTCACGCCACAACCATCAACGAGGAGATGAAAGTAGCGGCGGCACAAGCGTTGGCTGATCTTGCTAAAGAAGATGTGCCCAAGGTAGTCTGCGATGCTTACGGCGTCAATAATATCGAATTCGGGCGCGAGTATCTGATCCCCAAACCTTTCGATCCGCGCGTACTATTGTGGGAAGCTACAGCAGTAGCGAAAACAGCCTGTGAAACCGGCGTGGCTCGTCGTCCGATTGAAGACTTCGACGCATACTGGGAAGAACTTGAGCGGCGCTTAGGTCGTTCCAAAGAGGTTATGCGGCACGTTATCCACAAAGCAAGAAAGCAATCGATTCGTATCGCTTTCACTGAAGGAAATAACGAGAACATCCTGCGCGCTGCCGTGCGTATTGTCGAAGAGAAAATCGGTACGCCGGTATTACTTGGAAACGAGGACAGGATCAGAGAAACTGCAGAAGGCTTTTCGGTCAATTTGAACGGTATGGAAATAATCGATCCTATAACTTTTCCAAAGTTTGACGAATTCATTCAAGTATTCTGTAAGCAGCGTGAGCGTAAAGGTATGACCATGCGGGAAGCAAGGCGTCTTATGAAAAGGCGTCATTATTTCGGACCGATGCTGCTCCTGCTGGGTGAAGTTGACGCTGTAGTGAGTGGTCAAACCCGGAATTATCCGGACGCAATCCGCCCGGCGCTGAGGATCATCCCGTTAGCTGAAGGTATATGTTCGGTTTCCGGTATTCACATGATGATATTCAAGAAGGACATCATCTTCTTCGCTGATACGACTGTCAACATTACTCCAGATGCTTGTACGCTTGCAGAGATTGCAATTTGCGCTGCCGATACAGCAAAGCGGTTTGACGTTGAACCGCGGATTGCGATGCTTTCATTCTCCAACTTCGGTTCAGTCAGAGAAGACTCCGTTAAGGTAGTAGCAGATGCAGTGAAAATAGTGAAAGAGCGTCGTCCCGATCTAATCATTGACGGGGAGATGCAGGCTGATACTGCGCTTAATCAAGATACACTCAACAAGAGGTATCCCTTCAGTGATCTCAAAGAACCAGCTAACGTACTTGTTTTCCCTGGGTTGGCATCAGGCAATATAGCTTACAAACTCCTTTCGGAGCTTGGCGATGCCGCAGCCATCGGACCGATTCTGATGGGTCTTTCCAAGTCATTCCAAGTATTGCAGCGCGATTCCAGCGTTGACGAAATCGTGAACGTTGCGGCGATTGCTGCAGTGCAGGCTCAATTCATTGCTAATAATGTAAAGTAACGTTATTCGTTCCCACGCTGGAGCGTGGGAACGAGATTCATTAAATCTAAACGTGCCGTCGGGTTAAGTTGCCTGGCGGCACGTTTTTTTGTAATATCAGTAGATGCGACACTCCTGTCGCATGGAATCCCTGTAGTAGCATAAGCCTCATGCTCGCGAAATGAAAATAAGGGGACGGTATACCTATTTTTAAGTATTCTTTAAGAAGATTAGCGATCCATAGAAAAAACAGGTATACTGCCCCCCTATTTTCTGCCTGCAAAAACACACACGCATTGAGGCGAATTCTGCTAAATTTTAATTTGTATTACAAGATAATATCATTATATTATAGTCTAACATTTCCCAGTTCGTAATTTCCTCATTCGCAACTTGATTGGGAATCCAGTTGGTCATTGAATTCTCTGGATTCCCAATCAAGTTGCGAATGAAGAAACCGAGGAAGATAACTCGTTCCCATGCTCCAGCGTGGGAATGTATACGGTTGGGGTATAACTAAATGGTAAGGTATGCGTTCCCACGCTGGAGCATGGGAACGAGTTAATTTACTAACAAGATGGACAAAAAACAGAGGTACAGTTATGCGCTACAAAGAATTTCTAACAACGGCAATCATATTTTGTTTAACCGCAACGATTGCTACCGCCGACATCGCACTGCTTGGTTCCTGCAACGTGAATGGACAGGCTCGGAAGGTTGATGTTAGCGGTGATTATGCTTACGTGGCTGCCGGTAGTGGCGGTATGCGAGTGGTTAATGTTTCCAATCCAAGGCAACCTCGCGTGGTGGGACAATACGTCCCGGAACACGAACCGTTATTCCTCAGCGCTACTGTAGAGGGCAACTATGTCTATACGGGTGATAGCAGGTACGGTTTTTCAATAATTGATGTTTCCGATCCGGAACATCCTGAACTGCTCGGCAGCAACCGTAACGGCTCACCGCACGGTACTGTTATCAGGGATGAATATGCATACACCGGAAATGATGGAGGCTTAATGGTTTTTGACATCTCCGATCCCGAACATCCTGAACAGGTCGGAAACTGCGACGTGGAAGGATGGATATGGGATATCGAGGTAATAGGCGACTATGCTTATGTATCTGATGGCGAGCGAGGATTCGGCATAATTGACATTTCCAATCCTGAAGAGCCTGAAATTATCGGACATTGCGGTGTTCAAGATCGATCTTTGGGAGTTTTCGTCTTGGGTGACTATGCATACACGGCTGCCAGGAATGAAGGTCTCTGTATAATAGATGTTTCCGATCCTGAAGACCCGGATGTTGTTACATACATCGATACGCCCCAGTCTGCTGTTGGCGTTCACGTAGTAGGCACTCACGCCTTTGTTGCCGCGGATCGGTCGGGTCTGCGTGTCATTGACATTTCTAATCCCAACAATCCTCGCGAAGTTGACCATTACAGTAATCGAATGGCTTCATACTATGTAAAGGTTCACGGAAGCCTCGCTTATGTAGCGGATCAACACAATGGTCTGAAGATATTCGATGTGTCCGATTATGCGGTTGACGGTCCTCTAATCGAGGTTTCCGAAGAAGAACTGGATTTCGAGGAGGTCGGGCTCAACCTGAGCGAAGAGCTTACGCTTACTATTACCAACGTTGGAATCGAGGATCTGACCGTTTCTGAAATCGTGATTGAAGGTGATTATTTCAGCGCTGATTTTGAGGATGAGTTAGTCATCGAGCCGGATGAGGAAGCTGAACTGACGGTTATATTTACACCCGAAGAGCGAGGTGAACACGAGGCAACAATGACCATCATTTCAGACGATGCTTACGAGCAGACGCCGGAAGTATCGCTGAGTGGCGAAGGAGTTGGTCCAATTATTTACGTCCGACCCCGAACACTTGATTTTGATGAGGTCGGCATTGACCGCAGCGCGGATTTGGAGTTGAATATTCGTAATCGAGGATTGAATGATCTGGTTATTTCGGATATATCGCTCGTTGGTGAGTTCTTCAGCATTGATTTTGAAGAGGAGTTCACCATCGAACCGCGTCAGGATGAAGATTTGACGGTTACTTTCTCACCTGTGCTTGGTATAGATTATGCCGATACTCTAATCATTACTTCCAACGATCCCGACAACGCTGAGGTTACTGTCCCGATGTGTGGAACCGGTGTCGGAGCGATCATTGTCGTCGAACCGGACTCAATGCAATTCGGTGATGTGGGATTGAATCAAATATCCGAGATGGCACTGAGCATCTGTAATGACGGACAACTCGATCTTAATGTTTCCGATATTATTGTTGAGGGCGGTTTTTTCGATGTTGAGTTCGATGAAGAATTCAGTATCGAACCGGATCATAGCCGGGATATAACAGTAACGTTCACTCCTGAACGGTCGGGGTTATCGGTGG
>JAVCDD010000238.1 GCA_030765125.1 Candidatus Hatepunaea meridiana | reverse complement strand
TAACGGACTATAGGTGGGGTTTGCGTGTAGTGGATATTACCGATCCTGAAAATCCGGAGGAAGTTGGATACTGTAATACGCCGGGGTATGCCTGCGGCGTCGCCGTTTCCGGCAACTATGCGTACGTAGCGGACCATTCAAGCGGTTTGCGTGTAGTGAATATTACCGATCCTGAAAATCCGGAGGAAGTTGGATACTACGATACGCCGGGGTCTGCTAATGGTGTCGCTATATCGGAAGATGGCTTGATCTATGTGGCGGATTACACAAACGTGGGAGTTTACCGTTTTACCGATCCTGCTTCGGTAGATGATCCTACTTTTTCTATTCCGGTGAAGTTTAGTCTATCTGCCGCTTGTCCCAACCCCTTCAACTCAAGCGTCACAATCAAATACGGATTGTCCACTCCCGCCAATGTGTCACTTGAGGTTTACAGTCCCCTGGGTCAAAAAATAACCACCCTGTTTGCAGGCTTCAGACAGGCAGGTTTTTATACAACAAATCTGACAGCCAACAACCTTCCATCAGGATTATACTTCGTGAGATTGGAAGCAGCCGATCAGGTATTTACACAGAAAGTTATGTTGGTTAGATAAATAGTAGAAGCGACACTCTTGTCGCTTGAACTTTCGTATTTCAATGACATTAGGTAAGCGACAAGAGTGTCGCTTCTACTATTTCTAAAGGAAATAAATGAACAAAATAGATAAAACAACTCCCGAAGCGTCGGGATTAAAACGCTGGCAGGATGAATTCGAGACTGGCAGGAAACGGGATGCATTATTCACTACCGTTTCTTCTGCTGTGGTACCACCGATGGTTACTCAACACGATTTGAAGGATTGGGATCCGGAAGAACAATTAGCCTATCCGGGACAATTCCCATTCACACGCGGCGTTCATCCGTCAATGTACCGCGGAAGGCTCTGGACGATGCGAATGTTCAGCGGTTTCGCTACACCGGAAGCCACCAATCAACGGTTTAAATTCCTGCTTGAGAAGGGACAGACCGGACTTTCCGTTGCCTTTGATCTGCCAACTCTGATGGGGCGTGATTCTGATGACCCCTGGGCTGAAGGTGAAGTTGGGAAATGTGGTGTATCGGTTTGTTCGTTGCGCGATATGGAGGTATTGTTTGACGGAATCGAGATGGAAAAGGTTTCTACCTCGATGACGATCAACAGTCCGGCAGCAATACTCTGGTCTTTCTATATAGCCGCTGCCGAGAAGCAGGGAGCTGATCGTAGAAAGCTGCGTGGTACAATCCAGAACGACATTCTTAAGGAATTCATCGCTCAGAAAGAATATATATTCCCCCCGAAACCGTCGATGCGCCTGCAGGTTGATACAATTGAATTTGGTACAAATGAACTGCCCGAATGGAATACTATTTCGATTTCCGGCTACCACATCCGCGAGGCTGGATCCACAGCGGTGCAGGAACTTGCATTTACACTATCCGACGGCTTTGCTTATGTCGAGGCCGCAATCGAGCGGGGACTCGAGGTTGACGCCTTTGCACCTCGATTGTCTCATTTCTTCAACGCTCACCTGGATTTTTTTGAGGAAATAGCTAAATACCGAGCCGCCCGTCGTATCTGGGCAAAGAGGATGCGGTATAAATACGGCGCTAAGAACCCCAGAAGCTGGCTGATGCGTTTCCACACACAGACAGCCGGTTGCAGTCTGACGGCACAGCAACCGGAGAACAATATCGTCCGCACAGCAATCCAGGCTCTGGCAGGTGTTTTAGGCGGAACTCAATCGCTGCATACCAATTCGATGGACGAGACACTGGCGCTGCCATCAGCAAAAGCAGCCAAGATTGCCCTGCGTACACAGCAGGTTATCGCTTCTGAGACAGGTGTAGCAAACGTGATTGACCCGCTCGGTGGATCATATTATGTTGAACAGCTTACTGACCGTATGGAAGCGGAAGCGGAGGAATACTTCGAGCGGATAGACGAATTAGGCGGCGTCATCCCTGCACTCGAGCAAGGATTCCAGCAGCGTGAAATATCACGTGCCGCTTATCGCCACCAGTTGGAACTGGAGTCGAAAGGAAGAATAGTAGTTGGAATAAATGATTACATAGATGAAGAGGAAGTTATTGAGATACCATTACTGAAGATCACAAGTGAGGATTCCGAAAGACAGGTTAACAACCTTAAGGAAGTGCAAAAAAAACGCAATCCAAATGATGTTAAACGTACATTGGACAGACTTAATGAAGCAGCGCGATCCGATGAAAACCTAATGCCGCACTTTATCGAATGCGCTCATGCTTATGTGACATTGGGAGAGATGATTAACGTACTCAGGGATGTATTCGGAGAATACCGCGAGGCTGCTTTCTTTTGATTGTTGGCAAATAGGGGGACAGTATACATATTTTTATAAGTACTCTATAGAATAACCAACAGTCTTTAGAAAAATAGGTATACTGTCCCCCTATTTGTCTCTTGCGGGCTATGAAGAGATTGCTTCGTCACTTCGTTCCCCGCAAAACGTAGTTTTTACACTTTCACACTTTCTTACTTTCTTACTTTTATCACGCTCGTTTACGTTTCATTTCCATTTGAATAACGCTTGGTTCTTCCTCGCCTGTAACAACCCCAGGATTTATTATCACTTCCTCGACGTTTTTCATATCCGGTAAATCAAACATAAGTTTAGTCATTACCTTTTCCATAATACTCCTTAACGCTCGTGCTCCGGTGTCTCTATTTACCGCCTTTTCAACGATTTTTTCAAGGGCTTCATTCTCGAATCCAAGCTTAACTCCTTCGAGTTCAAACAGTTTTTTGTACTGCTTCACCAAGGCGTTCTTAGGAGTTGTCAACACTGACAGCATAGCTTCGTGTGAGAGTCTGTCGAGTGGGGACACAACCGGTAATCTACCGATCAATTCTGGAATCAATCCAAAGCGCAACAGGTCTTCCGGTTCTAACTCCGAAATCAGTTCGTAATATCCCATCCCGCGTCTGCCGCGAATTTCAGCGCCGAAGCCCATTCCCTTTTTACCAAGTCGTGATTGTACAATTTTGTCAATTCCCTCAAAAGCGCCACCACAAATAAAGAGGATGTTTTTTGTGTTAATTCCCAACAGCTTCTGTTCCGGATGTTTACGGCCTCCTTCCGGGGGTATATTGGCAATTGTACCTTCAAGTATTTTCAATAAAGCTTGTTGAACGCCCTCGCCTGAAACATCGCGAGTGATGGATGTAGATTGTTCGCGACGGGCAATCTTATCGATCTCATCAATATATATAATCCCGATCTCGGCTTTGGCAATATCACCGTCTGCTGCATGAAAAAGCCTAACCAATACGTTTTCCACGTCTTCACCGACATAACCGGCTTCTGTCAGAGTGGTTGCATCTGCAATAGCGAAAGGTACATCAAGGAAGCGAGCTAATGTCTGGGCGATAAGTGTCTTCCCTGTGCCGGTTGGACCGATCATCAAGATGTTCGATTTCTCTATTTCAACATCATCGGAAAGTATCTGTGTAGTTATCCTTTTATAATGATTGTATACGGCAACGGCAATCATCCGTTTGGCATCATCCTGACCGATGACATATTCAGATAGCTTGTCGAACAACTTGCTTGGTTTTGGAGTTTGACGCCTGAGGGCGGTTCGTTTTTGAGCAATGGCACGCTTGACAATCTGCTCGGCGCCTGCAACACAGACGTCACATATTGCAACGTCCTTTCCTTTTACCAAAACACGCGTCAGTTCTATATCCCTGCCACAAAATGAACACATTTCAGGTGTTCCCGGATATATTGAATCGCTGTTTTCAGTACTCAATATTTAATTCTCCATTTTACCATTACGAAGTTCGCGTAGTGAAATTAGTCCTTCTTCTTCTTCTTTTTATCAACGGCTTCCAGACGCTTTTCGATTACTTTATCAATGAGACCATACTCTTTTGCCTCTTCAGGCGTCATAATGTAGTCGCGGTCGGTATCTTTGGCGATAGTTTCAATAGATTGTCCGGTAGCTTCTGCAATAATACTATTAAGACGATCTTTTGTCTTTAGCAATTCTTTGGCATGTATTTCAATATCGGAAGCCTGTCCTTGCATACCACCCATCGGTTGGTGGATGATTATCTTGGAATTAGGCAGCGCTGACCGTTTACCCTTAGCGCCGGCAGTTAATAGCAGCGCTCCCATCGAAGCGGCAGAACCGATAGCAATAGTTGCTACGTCCGGTTTGATATAGCGCATCGTATCATAAATCGCTAATCCGGAAGATACAACGCCTCCGGGGGAATTTATATAGATCGAGATATCCTTGTCAGGATCGTCAGCCTCAAGGAAGATAAGTTGAGCGATGACCAGACTGGCGACGGTGTCGTCGATTCCTCCTGCTATAAATATAATCCTTTCTTTAAGCAGGCGTGAGTAAATATCATAAGCTCTCTCGCCGCGTCCCGTCTGTTCGATTACCATTGGTACGAGATTCATTTATTTCTCCAAGTTATTTGTAATATTACTTTGTTAATTGCGGATTTATCTCTCTGATTCTTGAGTTATTCGCAGGAATTCACTGAATTCCATCGTTCTCTTCTCAATGTCAGCATTGGTCATGAGAATATCTATGACGCGTCTTTCAAGCATAGTCCTTTTAATTTGATCAACGGAACCCTCTTCTTCGATTTTCTTTTTCATTTCATCAAAGGTAATTTTTCTTTCTTCCGCTGCTCTCGTGATTTCGTTTGTGACTTCCTCATCTGTAACAACAATGTTCTCCTGTTTAGCAACCTCGTCACGCAAAAGCACATAGCGTAAGTCCTTCTCTGCATCAGCATAACTCGTTTCGATGAATTTCTTTCGTTTTTCGCTATCCATTTCCAATTTCAGATTGTCGGCAACGTTATTTAGAGTACCCTCAATAACTGCTCTTGATATTTGGAGTGGATTTTCCTCAATCAGACGATCAATCAGACTGTTTTCCATCGTCCTTCGTTTAACGGACTCGATAAAAACCATCATTCTATACTTTATTGAGTCTCTTAAGGTTTTCAGTGATTCAACGTTTTCATCAACCAATTTGGCAAAATCATCGTTCAACTCCGGCAGCTCCAGTACTTCAACCTTAACAACTTCGACGGAAAGATAACGCTCGTTAGTAACTTGTTGACCTTCTTTTGCCTGTTCCGGTGTTATGATGGCTGATTGCACAGGCGCCTTTGTTATGCCACCCGGTTCTAATCTGACTTTAATGACTCGTTTTTCACCGACATTGATGCCTAATAACTGCTCATCGCTGCCGATGCCAAGTATATCTGTTCCGAGTTCAACTATTTTTTCCTCAAGTGGGCAACCGACCAGGATTATACCGGACGGATCGACTTCCTGAACTTTAAGTGTTAACTTTGCTTCTGCAGGAGCCGGGTCATCTATGGATCTGATAACTGCTTGTTTCCGCCTTTGAAATTCAAGCTCTTCATCAATGTCGGAGTCGGCTATTTCAGCGTCATTCAGAAGGACACGCAAACCTTTATATTTCGTGAGATTAACCTCCGGCTGTAAGGGGAAAACAATCTTAAAAGCCAGCGGATTCCCTTCCCCGTATTCAATCATTTCAACGTCAATTTGCCCACCGGGTTCCAATTTCTCTTGATCTAATACCTTTTCAATGAATTTTTTGGCAAGCTCTTCCGCTTTCGCTAACCTCAGTTCTTTACCCCAACGCTTGCGAACGAGGTTAAGAGGTATACGACCGGGGCGAAATCCGGGGATTTTAGCCTCCCGACGAAAACTCATAACTGCTTCTGAAAATATATTTCTATTTTCATCATCGCTTGTCTCCTCCGGTGAGAGTGTTACTTCAAGCGAAACTATCTGATCTGATGAAATATCTTTGTTTATATTCAAGGTTTACCTGTGCTTTTTAGGCTTTTGATTTATGGCTTTTGAGAAAATATAAGGTGACTGTCAACAATGTTTAACAAATAAAAACCATCCAAAACCCGCTGGCAAACGCCCTCGTCTGACAGCTAAGTATCTGTTATTCCAGTTCTATGCTGTCAGACGAGGGCGTCTGCTTATGGGCAGTTACAATTTTTGTACAAGGATCAAGAATGTCTGCTTTTCCCTGTGTTTTTACTAAACTTAATAAGTTAACTATTTACAAGTAACAAATCAACTGAATTTACCGGTATAACAGGGCTTCTATTTCCTTTTCTATTATTTATCATAATTCCAGGTAACGGGACTTTTTCCGGTAACCTTCCACACACCCTTGCGGATATTTTCATCATTTTTAAACATTAAGTAACTATATTTACCATAATGTGGCAATTTACTGGAGCTGCCCAAAATATCCGCTTTCGGCATAAAGAGCGAATAAACAATAGTTTTTCCTTCTGATAAAGGATGTGGTCCGATAAAAGTGACACTGAATCCGGTTCCATCGCGAAATTCCTCACCTCTGTACACTAATCCTGCGGGGAGTGGGTCCTCTTCCTTCCACCGAGCGGCTCGGTATGGCAGATAGACAAGTTGAGTTGAATCAGGTCTGAATTCCGACCAGGCTTTGTTATCAACTGGATCACCCAGAAGCCACAGGGATTGTTTCTTCATTTGTGGCGTCAACTTTGCGTCCGTCACCACGCGTTGCCCCTTCGATTTGAGACCCTCGGCAACCTTTTTATAGTAAGTTGCATTTGCGCCTTGCGATGGAATGACCAGAATACCTTCTTTGTCACCGTAGAAATTTGCCAGAGTTATTGGAACTTCACCCGGATACGTTTTTCGGAATACATCGTATCCAGGATCAAGCATCAATGAACGAAGATCACCTCCACCTCTAAGCTCAATGATCTGACGTGAGCTTTGGATGAATGAATTATAATCCATCCTGCCGGTTTCTGATACTACTCTTATCGGTAACAGGTATTTTGCTGGATTATTGTTAATGGTGTTCGTTACTACTTCAAACTTTAATTCCCAGCGACCTTGTTCAACATTCGCTTTAACATTCTCAAGTTTTATTTCCAATATTCCCGGATTAGAAAGCCATTGATCATAGAACCAGTCTAATTTCTGTCTAAGTCGTCGTTCAAATTCCCTCTGCCAGATTGACCAACCAATTGGCTGCCATTGATATTGATTATATGTTTCACTGATAACCTGATTGAAAATCCTCTTGTCAATTTGATTCAGCATCTTTCGCAGCATATGAAATATCATCATAGCTTTGCCATAGCCAATTGCCCTGTCAGCGGGGCATGATCTCGATACAAACTCCGATACCGGATATTCATTGTCAGGATTAACATACGAGACATATTCAGTTAGAAGGTTCTTACGGTATTCTAATGCAGCCAGACTGTCAGAATCCTCCTTATACTTATAATCCGCCAGATAGACGGTCAAACCTTCGCACCAGTTGCCTTCCCTATAGTCGACAAAAAGTGAATTACCTGTCCAGCTATGGGCGATTTCGTGTCCAAGCGAGATGTCCTTAATAAACGGTAGTCTGAGTACCTTGCTTCCCAATAACGTCCATCCGGGCATTCCGTATCCGGTTGATACGAAATTATCTACTACCGCAAACTTGGTGAAAGGATAAGGCGCTATAAGATTACTGTACATATCGATAAACTTCTCGCTGGCTTTCAGGTAATCATTTGACAGGTTGGCTTGTGCGGGGAGCATATATGTAAGGATTTCCACGTTGTGTAAGGTGTTTTCACCTGACACAACATTATAATCAATCTTATCTACAACAAATGGAGCAGCGCTTAAGGCGATCCCCTCAGTGACCACATCGGATCTATGCTCAATTTCGATCCAATCTTTGTCTTGAGAGATGATCTTTGATTTACCACAGGTAACACAGTTCCAGCCATTAGGAAGCTTGGTTTTTATGACATGCGTGGCAAGTATGTCGGGCAGTAAGGGATACCAATAGGAAGATGATGAGAGATAAATACCTTCATTTCCTATCGTTCCATTTACTTCGAAGGCTATCTTCTCGCGGGAAAATTTGCTGTCCTTTACTGGAGTATATAATGACCCGGCAAAATCAAGCTGTAAAACCAAAGGTTTGGCTTTGAATGCTTTCTTGAGAGTTTTTTTAACTGCTTTGTCCTTTACCTTCTTCATATCCTGTGTTGTCCATAGCAATGCGTCAGAAGCGTCCCACTTGCCAAATACACCATAGCGCGGTGAAACCGCCTCGGGCTTGTCAAGTTGCTGGCTGGTGATATCAACAGGTACACCTCCAAGAGTGACGTTACTGATTGTGAAATCCTTGTTCAAAAGGAAACCGGCAACTTTAGCTCCTTTGCGAGGAAACGTTAGCTTTGCTGTGCCCTCTAATTTGTGATTATCCACGTCAAAGCGGATAGTAAGATCATAGTGTTCAATAGGCCAACGAACCTCGGTTTTCGGCTTTGCAAAAGCTATAGTTACCATCAGCAAGATAGAGATTATAATTTTTTCTCTCACTCTGAACTCCTATTTCATTTTATAACAGTGTAACTTATGTAGTGATTTGCAGTTGTGGTTATCTCAAACACTAACATTACTTTGTTAAGTATCAATATTGGTTTTTATAATTGTTTGAAACATTAAAAGTTCCGCGTAGGGGCCGATTTATCGAGCCCTTTTGCATAAGTAGAAGGGGCTCAATAAATTGGTCCCTACGCG
>JAVCDD010000169.1 GCA_030765125.1 Candidatus Hatepunaea meridiana | reverse complement strand
TGTACAGATACTCTCTCTGATGGCATTTGATTGCAAAAAAGGACTTTTAAAACTTTGTTTGATTTTCATTATTTTACCTTTTATTTGATTAATACCAGTTTACTGGTTATAGTTTTTTCCGGACCTTCAATCCTCACCAGGTACACCCCCGCTGATGTTCCATTTGCATCCCACATCACACTATGCTTCCCTGCCGGCATCACTTGATCCACGAGCACATCTATAAGCCGACCGTGGGTGTTATGGATATTCAGGGAGATGTTTAATCGAGTGGGGAGTGAGTATGAGATGGTTGTGGAGGAGTTAAAAGGATTGGGGTAGGCTGGAAACAGCTTGAAATCTTCAGGAATTATATCTTGAGACTTTGGAACATCAAGCTGGTTGAAATAAAATGCTCCCATATCAGCTCGTGTTCCATCGGGATCTTCTTGCGAATCAGGATCACCTGTATCAATGCAGGGACTATCTTCAGTTAGATGAAAATCATCATTGTTGGGATCACTGAATTGTGGATCATCGTCAATATTGCCTTCGCCCCAGGTTAACTGGTGACCATGCGAAACATGCATTTCGTTCCGTCCTCCATCTATGTCACAATAGGAGATATCCGCTGAACCGCGCATAAGGAATATCTGCGGCGCTTCACCACTCTCGTTAGCAAAGAAAATTGAGTTGACCAGAAGTAGATCAGGACTCGTGCCATAAAATCCACCGCCAGCCTGCTCAGCAACATTATTAACTACCGTCAGGTGATCTGCTGTAATACTTCCGGATTGTGAAGCATCCAGATACAAACCACCGCCACTGGTAGCTGTATTATCGAACAGTAATACATGGTTTAGAACAACGTCGGAGGCATTGACGTAGATACCGGCTCCGAAACAAGCGTTGCAATCGGAAATGTAGACCGAGTCGAATGTTGCCGTGGCACCTTGTAGATACACACCACCTCCATTCCATTCGGATTCGATATCGTTATTAGTCAGTGTCACGTTTCGCAGTGTCAGTTCCCCACCCCAACAGAAAATTCCGGCACCCATATACTCTGCGGTATTGTTTATAAACAAAGAATTTGTGACGATTGGGTGGGTATCTCGTCCCACGTAGAACCCACCTCCGCGGACTGCTGAATTTTCCCTTATAATCAGATTGCGCAGGTTAGGGCTGGAAGATTGATTAATTATACCGCCGCCAATATCAGCCTGACCATTCCGAATCGTGAAGCCATCCAAAATCGACGCTTCACCACCCTCATTGCTGAATGTTACCACTGTCCCACCTTCCTCAGCATCGATAATTGTCTCAGCAGGATCTTCTGCAACACCTTTAACAAGGATACCATTACCGGGAATGGTTATCATCTCCATATACTCTCCGGGAGCAACAAGAACAGTATCCCCATCCTCCGCAGAATCTATCCCTGCCTGAATGGTTTCAAAGTCGTCCGGAACGTTAATGATCTCGGCGTGTGTTAACGTTGAAAAAAGCGCAAGCGAAATGATTAGAGCGCCGATAATGATTCTAAACTTTGTTCTTTCCATTGTAAATTCCTTTTTATTTTATTAACATAACTTTTCTTAATGCTACCTGTTTTGAAGACTCCAACCGCACGTAATACAGACCAGACACCAGGTTAACAGCGTTCAGGTTCTCTGTGTGAATACCAGGTTGTCGGTATCCCTCAAACAACGTGTCTATTTTCCTTCCGAGTGGGTTATATATGCCCAATGAAACATTTGTCGGAAATGGGAGGCTGTATCTGATCATCGTAGTCGAGTTGAATGGATTGGGGTAGGCGGGGGAAAGGATGAAGGATGCGGGTGGGAGCTTGAAGGATTCAGAGATACTCAACGCCTCCGCGGCATCAAGTATTGTCAGATGATACTCACCCCCGACGATAATCTTGTGCTCATTAGTAATTGTGGCATTCCAAATCCTGTCCTCAATGGGATAGAAGCCGACTTCATGTGGTTGGATTGGATTGGAAATATTCAGTACGCGTATTCCGTAATACTTCTCAGATATTACAGCAAAATGATCAATAATTGAAACTTCATTTACATTGCGCCAATCTTCAAATATGTGAACAACTTGTGGATTTTCGGGATTTTCAACGTCAATCAAGGTTGATCTCATTGTGTCTGCAGCAAATATATAGTTGCCATAATGTGCAATTTTGTTTACGTCTCTAACATCTTCACAAACACCAATTTGTCTTGGATTACGTATATCTGAAATATCAAGTATGGTCAGGTTGTTGCGAGTACCTAAGTATGCTATATTTCCTAAAATCGAGACAGTTAAAAGCTCATACATTTCAAATTCAAATATTGATACTTCTGTGGGTTGTTGTGGATCAGTGATATCCAGGATTCGCAGTCCATCATCACTGTCCACCACGAATACAAGACTATCCTTTAGAACAACATCCCTTGCAGAAAAGTGATCATTATACCGTCCGATGATATTCGGTTCTCGTGGGTTGGTAACGTCAACTATAGCTATTCCTTCTCTAACTTCTGCCAGTACTGCCATATCACCAATCAAATCCATACCATAAACTGAACAATCTGTATCGATTGCAGACACTTCTTCAGGTTGATCCGGTTCGGAAATATCAAGTATCCTCAATCCTCCCGCCTTGCACGCTGCAAGAACAAAGTTGTCCTTAATATGTGTTTCAGAAATATACCCGAGTGGATAAATATCGCTAATTTCGATCGGATTATCAATATCAGTAATATCTAAGACTTTGATGCAGCCACCAGCTCTCGTTCCGGTTATAAATAGAAGTCCACCTGATTTTATAGCACTTTGTTGAAAATTAATATCAATCTCTATGCTTCCAATATGTTGCGGTTCTTCAGGATTGCTTATATCTGCAACTTCAAGAGCCCCAAAGCGTCCACCCGTTCCATAATAAACCTTTTCCTCATCGGCTGTATAGCATATTAATCTGTGTCTTGATGAGAAAAATCCCACTTGATGAGGATTGGCAGGATCTTCAATGTCAACAATCCTGAATCCGTAATAATCCTGATTACTGCCTTCAACAATTGCCAAATTATCTACTATTATCACACCAGCTTCGGAACCAGGCTCATCTAATACACCAACCTCGTGAATATCTTCCAGATCGCTTATATCTATTATTCTCAATCCCCTGCCGGATATATAAGCTAATCCATTTCGCACTTTTAATTCCGATATCACCGCTTGATTGTAGGTCGCTGCCAGAGCTGGTTCTCTGGGATTGCTAACATCAAAGATTTCCAACCCTCCCGATGTTGGAACGTAGACAAAACCTTCCAATGCAACAGCTCGACTTGTTACATTCCGGCACTCACATACACCGATAAATTCAGGCTGCAAAGGTTCGCTTATATCAACAATGTGAACATTCCGCAACCTACTCGTTACACACGCCAGATCACCCATCAGGGAAACGCCTAAAGCTTGTCCGGGAATACGACAAGAGATAACCTCTCTGAATGAATCTGCGTCAGAAATATCCAATATTCTGAGACCTGTACGACCTGATGCCACATAGGCGTAGTCATCAAGCACTGCAATGTCTGCCGCGTTCTCCCACTTATCGTAGTAACTGCTTAGCTTTGTGATTCCAAGTGAATCTTGTGCCTGCGCAAAAGCAGGAGCAATCAACAAAGTGAAGAGTGTTAAGTACAGCGAGTGTTTTATTGACGTAGTCGCTTTCGTCATTCTATTACCTCTATTTGATTAACATAACCTTCCGAGTAAATACTTGTTCAGAAGCCTTCAGACGCAAGAAGTATAATCCTGATGAAAGGTTGTTGTCTGTCAAATTTGTGGAATGAAGCCCGGCTTGCAAGTAACCTTCAAACAGCGTGGTTGTCTGTTGTCCTGAGAGGTTATAAACCTGCAACGATATATAATCGGAATATGGTAGTTCATAGCTGATTGTTGTCGTTGAATTGAAGGGGTTGGGGTAGGGTGGTGCGAGACTCATTCCTCGCGGAACGGTAATTACTTTCCCCACGCTGTTTTCTTCTAACGTATCCCCGAATAAGGGTCGCAGGTCGAACACTGCAACATTCCCTCCTCCCGCTGCATAGAGCCACGGATATTCAAAAGCAAGCCCTTCCGGTTTACCCCAATCGAACGCATAATACCCCACCACAAAGCACGAATCGTATTCGGGAGCCTCACCTGTAAACTGATAGACGGAAAGTCCCCTCCTGTGATCGATGCGTGCCAGCAGTGTGTCATTTAAAAACATCATTTCCCATGAAGTCCCCGTCCACAGAGTGTTAAAGCTCTCTACTATCTCAACATGCGGATCTCGCAAATCCCTGACTCTAAGAGCCCCTCCGAAAACAATAGACCTATCAGTAATATCAAATCCTTTGTATTTTATATTGTCATTAGGTCTGAACCATCCTGTTTTCCGCGGATTGCCTGGGTCCCTGATATCCACAACCCACGCAGTGTCGTTATGACCGATGTCCGTGAAGAGCATCCGGTTACCCTCAACACGCACTCGAGTCGCATGGTGACCGACAGGTATAACTGCCAACTCCTCCGGGTCAGTTGGGTCGGCAAGGTCGAGTATACGTAACCCTCCCCCTGCCTCCGCCAGATAGGCGATGTCATCCTTTACCTCAACCTCGTATGCATTCCCCGGTCCACGGTAGATAAGCTCAGGTCGCTCTGGGTCATCGACGTTCAATATCCTTATTCCCCCTGCATCAAACGGTGCTCCGCGTCCGGTAATAAAAAGATTGTTTCCAAACATTGAGGAGGTCGGAGCATGCGCGTCCGGCATGATCCATGTTGCCCCTAAATATCGAGGATTGTTATGAACTTGCATCGAATACGCCACCACACCGATCCCGTCCCACCCCGAATATGTTACATAAACCACATCCTTCAACACTTCGACATCGTGGATGTTGCCCTCATTCTCGGAAACGAATATCACTTCGCAGTTCATCGGATTAATAACATCCCACACTTTCAATTGCGAGTAATTAAACGAGAGCGAGTAGAGGAAATCCTCATTCGATGCCAGACTGGTCAGGTCTTGCGTTCCGTCGTTGATATAAATTGTCACCCATTCAGGCTCTGCAGGATCAGCTATATCCAATACCACCATCCCCTGATTCCATCCTCTTTCATCCTCAAAGCCACGCGCGACGAAAAGATATTCACCTATCGCAACCATGTCGTCCACCTGCCTGATATCTTCAGTGAACCACACCTCCCTGATGTCATCCGGATCGGAAACATCGAAGGCTGAAAATCGGTTGGGATCTGCATTGCGGTAACCGAAAACATGACCTCCGAACACCTTGATATTGTGGTAATTGCCAACAAACCTGCCGAATCCAAGTCTTTGAATATTATGAGGATCGCTGATATCATAGACACGGAGATATCTCGAGTCAAAAATGCCATAAAGCCTGTCGTCTTCGATCGTGACATCCGACAATTCAGGCGCATCATCGATACCTGACACCAACTCAGGATTAGCAGGATCCCTGACATCCCAAACACCCAGAAAGTGCGGTTGTTCATTATCGACAACCATTCTGACACCGAGATAGAGATACCCCTCGCTGATTTCGGGACCCTCGGCAGCAGTATGGAGTACGTTATTGACTTCAATTCGTGAAAGTTCCTCTGGCTGACTCGGATCGGAGACATCGACCAGCACAATGTGAAATAATCCCTGTAGACGGATTATGATGTATGCTATATCATCTACAACAGTAATCCCTTCAACATTTTCACCGACAAGAAATCGGCTCACATATTGTGGTAAGTCCGGCTCGTCGATATTGAATATCCAGACTCCATCGTATCCACACCCCACATAGATCAAATCTCCATCGATTTCGAGATCGGAACCGTACTGCCATCTATCTATCAGGTTCGATACCAGCTTAATATTCAAGCTGTCCTGCGCTAATCCTGCAGTCGTGAGGAGCATCAATACCACTATATACAGCACAGCAAACCCATTTCTTTTGAAAGCCTTCATCGTATTATCACCCCTTTGATAGTCGCAACTTCCATTCTGCTACCCGCGATAAATGCGATACTTGCAAATAAAACTATTAAATTACGCATTTCTGTCTCTCCTTATTTCAGTAGCATTATTTTACTCGTTAACACCCTTCCATTAGCGTTCAACTTCATAAAATACAATCCTGATGGCAAGTCGGCAGCAATCAGAGTATTTGTATGGATTCCAGGTTGTTTCGATTCGTTGATTAAAGTCGCTATTTCACGACCAGCAAGATTAAACAGCTTAAGCTCAACCAAACCCACCACCGGCAATGAATAGGTTATTGTTGTCGTCGAATTAAACGGATTAGGATACACACCAACTATTCCAAACTCCGAAGGTGGTTCAACTGCCGAACCCAGCTTTACTACCCAGTAATTGTCGGTCTGATAGATTGAACTTCCGGAAAGGGTTTCCAGTGTCAATGGGAGTAATTCGTTCTCATCAATTAAACGAAGCTCTAATTCTTGACCTTCTAAGGCGCCATCAATTATCTCTGTCGTTGGATCGTCACCCCAGATTGCTAACCCGCAGATACCATTTTGAAGAATACCGGAACCTACAAGCTTGTTTGAAGCAAATACGCTAATTTCACCTTCCAAAGGCTGTTCAACCAATACAAGCAAGCTCATATTTAATCCGGTATTCAAAGTTTGGTGCTCAGAATCCTGCATTCTGCACTCTGCATTCCTCTCCTGCCCAGTCTGATAGACAAGTACCACCTCCTCTTCAACATTCATATAATACCCCTGTCCGACGCACATATCTCCCATATTACTGAATTCCCACTCCGGGATGTAGAAATTACCTTTTCCATCCTTGGCAATTATCAGGTGATCCACGATTCCTGATAACGCAACGGTAGCCTCGATCGAACGGCGGGGATAGTAGGATACGATATGCCAGCCAGCCTCAAGCCGGATTGGTGTTTCGCTCAGGACGGACATACCCTCGAGTATTAGCATTCCCGCATTACGCATCTTGATCTGATAGCCCTCTTCGACATACCAGCCTGGAATATTGTTAAAATTGTAATCGGGACGATAGAAATGACCTGAGCCGTCCTTCATCATAATCAGAAGGTCATCCTCGACGAGTGAAACCATCAAGTCTTCAATATCCTCATCTTCGTCCGGCTGTATGTTGACCGAAACGGTGTTCCATCCTATTTCCAGGTCAAGTTCACGGGACGTTTGCACTATCCCCTCGACACAGTCCAGCGTTACAGCCAAGGTTGTTTCACCAGCAAGAGCGTTGTGGATGAACGCTAATTCACCTTCAAACGTATTGTCAACAGGCAGACCGGTGGCATCAAGCGTCAGGATGAAATTCTCTGAGTTCTCCGCTTCTATGATGCCTGCCAATGGCTCGACCTGGAACCATTCGCGACGTCCCTCTATCTGCCAGATTGCCAACTGGTCGGGACTCTGTACGATGCTGATCAGAACCCAACTGTATATGTCGAACCGGTTAGTGATGAATATGCCACCTGGACGGTTGTTGCCGCCTAAATCAACAGTGGCAACAAACACCGCATCACCGTTGTTGAGGTTGACCTTGTTGATATCAATAGCGCCCTCTTCACCGCGTGAGAACGTGTACAACTGGTATCCGTCGGGATCATCTGACCAATATGCCAGTCCATAAGTTCTTAATTCGCCTGGACGTTCAATAGTTGTGGCTAAGTTGCCCTCCACGTCTGTCGCCCAAATATCAGATGTTATATCTGCCGACCAGAAACATTGACGATCCGAATCCCAGGTTAAAGATCGGTATGATGCTGCTTCCCCTTCGATAGTTGCAATGTGCTCGCCGTCGATATTGTAACCGAATAAACACTCGACTTCATCGTCATTTTCGTCAGCGCCCCAGATTAGCTCACCATCCCAGGCAAGGTCTCGCATTCCGTAATCAGACTCCTGTACCTGATCAAACTCATCAACGTATTCACCATTCTCATCAAGGATGTAAATCTTGTTCACAGGTTGTCGACCGTTGCCACCTGAAATATAATAGCGACCATTCACAAAGACAACGCCATTAATCTGGTTGTCTTCAAGAATCTCTTCGAGGTTGTAGAGGTCTCTAAGTTCCCAGGGATCGGCATTGGCGTCACCGATCAGTCTGCGTTCGACACTATAGCGTAATGGTCCATTACCGTCGTTGCGGATGGTAAATTCAAACTCGGTTGTTTCATCCGGTTCAAGTTCTGCTTCGAATCTTTCACGCGAAGGTTCAAATTCAGGATGAGTCAATCTAAAAACGACCTCAAGCTCATCCTCTTCACCGATGTTTTGATCTTCCAGTGTCAAATCGTTGTATCCCCTCAAGGAAGCCGTGATGTCAAAATCACCAACCCAGGCAGGTTCGATTCGAAAGAAGCCTTCCTCATTCGTCTCAGTATTCAATCCGTTTGTTGTAACGATTGCAGCGCCTTCAAGCGGTTCATCTTCTACTAAATCGAGGACGTATCCCTGCAGGACTCCAGCGGGTTCAGGACCGAGCCTGACCACCCACAAATCCAGCCCTCCGGCGCCTATTGATGAAGTCCAGCCTGTTATTGCATAACCTCCATCATCCATCTGAACAATGTCAACGAAAACATCCGCTTGATCACCGCCGTAAGTTTCCGACCAGAGCTCTTCGCCCTCATCATCGGTTCTGATTAGCCAGCCATCGCAACGAGCATCATTATAAGCCCAATTATGTCCAGCAAGCATGAATCCACCATCCACGGTTTGTATTACAGTTCTGCACAACTCGTCACAGTCGCTGTCGAAAGTCCTTGACCAGATTTCTTCACCGTCTTCATTTACTTTAATCATCCAGAAGTCCCCTGCGTTTTCACCGAATGAGACCGTAGTTCCTGCCATGACATAGCAATTATCATCGGTTCTGATTATTGAGTGGCATTGATCGTCTTCCTCTCCTCCATAAGTTTCTGACCAGACTTCCTCGCCTTCCGCGTTAAGCTTTAACAGCCAGAAGTCATAGCCTCCGGCGCCGAATGAATTGGTCTTGCCTGCAACTATAATATTATCATCGTCACCGTGAGTTATACCGCTAAATCCGTCCTCACCTTCACCGCCAAAGGCTTCAGCCCAGATTTGCTCTCCATTTTCATTGGTAACAACGATCCAGCCGTCACCTTCACCGGCGCCGACCGAATACGTATTGCCTGTAAAAGCAAATCCTCCGGCAGCAGTCTGAATCAGATCGTTGCATCTCTCGTGCTCTCCACCGCCAAAATCACGAGACCAGACTTGATTATGATTTTCATTGATTCTCGTTAACCAGAACTGAAATTGAACATTGCCGAACGATCCACCGTATCCGGACGTAACAAATTGGTCATCGACCTGAATGACGTCATAGAATCGATCATAACCGGCTCCACCGAAATTCGCCGACCAGATTTCCTCGCCGTCCTCTTCGTTCAGCTCCAGTATCCACCCATCTGCACCGCCGCCATCGAAGGATTCTTCATTCCCGACGGGAACTATATTGCCATTGGCAGCTTGGATTATTGCAAGACCCTGCTCGCCTTGCGCTCCACCGAAAGCTCTAGTCCAGAGAACCTCGGGTTGGGCGTGTAGATGTAAAACGAATGTTAGAAGGGTGAATGAGATTAAGAAACATTTCATAATTAACTCCTATTTGGTATGTTGATTGGATTTATAGGGAAACGTAATGTCGCGGTGCGACTTAAAAAAGTAAGAAAAATAGTAGAAGCGACACTCTTGTCGCTTGAACTTTCTTATTTCAAAAACATTGCATAAGCGACAAGAATGTCGCTTCTACTATTATAAAAGGAAATGTATTGACTTAATCAACAGCAATTAACATTACTTTGTTAAGTGCGAATTTCGCGTAGGGGCCGATTTATCGAGCCCTTTTGCATAAGTAGAAGGGGCTCAATAAATTGGCCCCTACGCGAAACTTTTAATGTTTCAAACAATTATAAAAACCAATATTGATACTTAACAGAGGGTTTTGCAAAAGTAAATTCATATCAGCATGTAAGTCGTTTGAAATGGACATTACTAACTATAGATAGCTTTATAACGCCAGTTTTGTGTACAAGTAGGTAAAAACACAACGAAAAGAACTGTT
>JAVCDD010000121.1 GCA_030765125.1 Candidatus Hatepunaea meridiana | reverse complement strand
TTTTATAATTGTTTGAAACATTAAAAGTTCCGCGTAGGGGCCGATTTATCGAGCCCTTTTGCATAAGTAGAAGGGGCTCAATAAATTGGCCCCTACGCGAAATTCGCACTTAACAAAGTAATGCTACTATAAGGAGTATTTATGTTACGTCGAATCCTAATACCACTTGACCCTTCACCGTTTGCTCAAGCAGCTTTAGATTGGGGTTGTTACGCAGCCAAAATCACAAGCGCTGAGTTGACTGGTCTGGCAGTGCTTGATCAGCCGGGGATTGAAAGGTCTATCGGATCAATTCCCGCCGGGGGCATCCATTACGCTCAGCATCTAATTGAGAAGAAAGAAAAAGATGCGCTTGAGTATATTGAGAAGCTGTTAAAGAATTTCGAGGATAAGTGCAAACAGGAAGGTGTCGCCTACCGTCTGGCAGAGCGTCAAGGCAATCCTAGCGATCAGATCATAAGGGACTCAATCTTCTATGATTTAGTTGTTATCGGATTGCGTACATATTATCAATTTGACGATGATGCCAAACAAGGTGAATCCGTTGTTGAAGTATTGAATCAATCGGTTACGCCGGTCCTTGCAGTTCCCGACCGCTTTGTGTCGCCGGAAAGAAGAAAGATCAAAGCGCTGGTTGCTTTTGACGGCAGCCTGCCATCCGTCAGGTCAATTCATCGTTTTGCTCAATTAGTAAGAACAGCTGAGTTTTCGGTGACAATACTAATGTCTCATCCGGATATGGATTACGCTAAAGGCTGCCTAAGTCAAGCTGAAGCCTTTATGCGCGCTCACGATTTCAAGGACATCAAAACAGTCTGGACGCCGCAGAATATCATTGAGGAAATCAGGGAAGAATATCTCGAGCAGACCAATCTGCTGGTTTTGGGCGCGCACTCTAAAAGAGGAATAACTAATTTTATGGTTGGCAGTTTGAGTAAATCCTTGATAAAAATGGAGAATAAATATATATTGATCGGACAATGAGGATTCTATTATTATTTTCGTCATTGATTATCCTCCTGTCGATAGTAAATTCTCCTGCGATGAGCGATGACCTTCGACACTTCCCGCAACCTCGTCGCTCCGGCGCCGATATGTCCATTCTGGTAAGTGGTATCAACGGTGTTGAGATAGTTGACAGCAGTGAACTGGCGATATTCACTCCTGATAGTATAATTGCGGGAGCGGTTTTATTAAATGGTAACCCACCCTGGGGCGTTGCTGCCTGGAAGGATGATGAGACTACAGATGAGAACGATGGCTTTAAAGAAGGAGATACACTCAGGTTTGTCTTATGGGATCCAATTCGTGCATCGGAATTCCCCGCTAAAGTTGAGGAAGTGCTTCAAGGAGGTGTGTTAAAATTCCGCAGCAATGGGTTCTTTGTATTAAAGCTGCAAGTGAATGCACCTTTAATAACCCCTCAACCACCGGAATGGATTGAGATCCCGGATGATGTCGAGGGTGAAGAGGGAAGTTTGATTGAGTTTGAAATTAAAGGTGAAGATGCTAATTGGGATGCATTAGAAATTTGTTATACTTCTTCAGATATTCCTCCTTCCGCTATATTCATTGACAGAGGTGACGGTAGTGGTTCTTTCAGTTGGCTGCCAAGCTATATTGAGGCTGGTGTATATTCTGTCGTATTTACACTATCCGATGGTCAATTTGAAATTGAAAGGGTGGTTAGAATTGCTATAATGGAAACTGCTGCATCGCCGGAATACTATACAATAGACGGTCCTTATCCTAATCCATTCAACAATTCAGCATATTTAAAGTGCACAATACCTGATAATATTTCATATACCATAGATGCGCTCGATATTATGGGTAAGACAATTGCATCACTGGACAAAGGCGAAGGTCAGGGTGAATTTGTGACGATGATTGACGGTTGTGAGTTATCAGCCGGTGCGTATATATTTATGCTTGACGCAGGCAATGTCAGGAAATTTATTACAGGTATTATATTGAAGTAGGTCAGACACTCTTGTCTGACTCGATTCGTTGTCGGACAGGAGTGTCCAACCTACTGGGTGTACGTCGGACAGGAGTGTCCAACCTACTGGGTGTACATCGGACAGGAGTGTCCAACCTACTATATAATTGAGTTTTAAGATAAAGAATATCAGAGTAATACATTCACTGTCCGAGATGTCCGAATACGCCGTTGAACTTCAGCGTAAAGGTATCCGTCTCGGTCTTGTTCCAACGATGGGCGCTCTGCATGATGGTCATCTGAGTTTACTGCGATTGTTGGATGATCGTTGCGGTATTAAAGCGGTCAGTATCTTCGTCAATCCGATCCAGTTTGGAGAAGGCGAGGACTTTGGGAGTTATCCCCGCAACGAAGAAAATGATTTGGCGCTGTTGGCTGAAGCAGGTTGTGAATTGGTGTTTGCACCGAATGTCAACGATATGTATCCCTATGGTTTTCAGACCTACGTTAATGTGGAAGAGTTATCAAAACCCCTTTGTGGACAGTACAGACCGGAACATTTTAGGGGCGTTGCGACCATAGTGCTTAGATTGTTCAACCTCACCCAGTGCTTAATTGCTGCATTTGGATTAAAAGATTATCAACAGGCGATGGTTATCAAACGGATGGTCAATGATCTCAATCTGGCTGTGGAACTTATTTTCGGTGAGACTGTTAGAGAAAAAGATGGTCTGGCATTGTCATCCCGGAATGCTTTCCTTAAATTAGATGAACGTGAATTAGCCAAACTGATTCCGCAGTCACTTAATTGGGCGAAGAATGAAGCTGTGAAAGGGGAGACAAATTGCAGTCGAATTCTTAAGGGTATGGCAGAACTCCTTCAATCAAAACCCGGTATTAAAATACAATATCTTGAAGCCGTCAATCCGGATACTCTAAAACCACAAGACAAAGTGCAGAATGGTGTGCAAGTTTTGCTTGCGGTATATATTGGTAAAACGCGGTTGATTGATAATATTAGAGTTAATAATAAATTGTTAAATTGTTAAATTGTTAAATTGCTGTATTATTATATTGGTGTATTGCTAAACAATACAGCAATGAAACAATGAAATAGTGTGACAATGAAACAATCAAACAATTTAGCAATGTAACAATGAAACAATCTTTAATAACAATAATAATGGCAGCCGGTATGGGCAAGCGGATGAAATCCGATCTGCCGAAGGTGCTGCATAAATTAGCCGGTCGTCCGTTGGTTCATCATGTGATTGAACAAGCGAAAAATATAGGCTCATCACGAATTCTATTAATAATCGGTCACAAGCGTGAGTTAGTTATCGAACAAACTCAAAATATGGGTGTTGAATGGATAGTGCAAGAGCAGCAATTAGGCACCGGTGATGCAATAAAAGTATGCGAAAGCGCTTTGACCGGTTATACCGGCGACGTGTTAATATTATCCGGTGACGTGCCACTATTGCGAAAATCCACTATTGAACAAGCGTGGGAACTTCATAAACGAAGCAACGCCGCTGCAACGGACTTCACTTTCATACCTGACACCGCTAAAGGATATGGTAGAGTAGTGCGAGGAGAAAAAGATGAGCTGTTGCGTATCGTGGAAGAAAAAGACGCAACGACCGATGAACTTAAGATTAATGAAGTCAATGCCGGTATATACTTCTTCAAATCCGAATTAATGTATCGCGCTTTGGAAGAGATAAAGAATGATAATGCCTCTGGTGAGTATTATTTAACCGACACCATTTCCGTATTAGAAAAATGGGGGGAACCTCTGGCAGCGTTTCTGGTTGAGGATCCGCTGGAGGTTGCCGGCGTGAACACCGTAGAGCAACTTTCTCACCTGGAAGAGGAATTTATCGCTCGTAAAAGAACTTAAGTATTGACAAGCGGTAAGTAATTTGTTACCATTAGAATTACATCATTTTGTTATTGCTCTGTAAATAGCACCTCTGGGTGATTACTTTGGAGTGCGCAAGCCATGCTTGCGCACTCCAAAGTAATGAATACGTGAGATATATACTATTCTTTAAGGAAATAAGATGTTCAAACGACTATGCTTATTAATCGTTTTATTAATCTGTATTACAACGGCTGGCGCAGCGCCTACGTTCAAGAGCGATCAGTCTGGTTTCAAAGATTGGCTGGGTGGTTCGGGTAAACCATCGTTCGGTCTTCTGGATCCCTCCCGCTTGACGGTTCAGCATAACCTTTCATTCGGGGTTACCAGCGGGAATGGTTCATCTCTGATGCAGAGCCTCTATATGACAAAGTTGGGATACAAACTATCGGATCCACTTACCTTGACACTGCTGCTTGGAGTTCAGAACAATCGCTACTCAGGTAATTTAGCAATTCCTAATGATTTCAGCTCTCCAGTTGGAGGATTCGCAATTGATTATCGCCCGCGGAAGAATATATACTTCCGTCTTGAAATGGTGCAAGCGCCTGGATTGCAATTGCCCGTAAGTAGGCGTTATAACGAAATGACCGCACCGACAATTGAGAAATGATTTAGTCCTGATGTTTTTAATTATGAGGCCGAGTCGGTGTACTCGGTCTTTTTTGTGTATATTGAAGGGTGACTCAACAAATATGGAAAAACAGTAGAAGCGACACTCTTGTCGCTTGAACTTTTGTATTTCAAAGACCTTGCGCAAGCGACAAGAGTGTCGCTTCTACTGTTTTTCAAGGGAATCATCCCAAAGGAACTATATGACTCCAAATCCACATAGCAGGATCAGGTTTAGTGGCAGCGATCCGAACCGTGGGCTGCGCATCAGGTTGAATCTGCTTTTAACGTTTGTTACATTGCAATTTATACTGATAATCTTCATTCTGGTGAAGATAGCAGCTATAGAGAAAGCACCCCCTGTACCGGTACAACAAGTAACAGAACAAACAAAGCTGGAGACAACTCAACCTTCCAGCGCTGAAGTCCTCGCTACATCCGAACAGAGTAGCGCTCCATTAAGAGAGACTTCACCTAAAGAGACAACAAAGATTGCGATTCCGAAGGAAATATTAGAAACTTCACCCATTCGCATTCAAGTGCTTAACGGTTGTGGAAAAGCGGGAATTGCGGGAAAAGCCGGGAAATGGCTCAAGAAAAACGGTTACAATGTTTGTAAGATTGGTAATGCAGATAGAAATGATTATAAGGAAAGTCGGATTATTGATCGCACCGGTAATATGACTACCGCTCGAAAGTTAGCAGCCTTACTAAGAATAAATGAGATTCACATTAAGCAATTAAAACTTATGAAAAATCCGGATATTGATTTAACTTTGATATTGGGAAAGGACTTTACACGGTTGGAAATTGGCAGTTAAACAAGTAAAAAAACTAACTGTCCGCACCGCCGCTCGTCGCGCAGCGCTTTTTGCTGCTGAAAAGCAAGCGATTGATATAATTGTGCTTGACTTACGCAAGGTTACAGACTTTTGCGACTATTTCGTCATAGCCTCCGGCGCTGTAGATGTTCACGTTAAAGCGATATACGAATATATAGAGTTTGAATTAAAGAAAATCGGCTGGAGACCTAATCATATTGAGGGTCGTGAGAACCATCGCTGGGTTTTAATGGATTATTTTGACCTCATAGTTCACGTTTTACAACCGGATGCCCGCGGATATTTTTCACTGGAAACCTTATGGAGTGATGCAACTCGCGTTAAGATTAAGGGACTTGAATGATGCTGGAAAACTCGATTGAAAGCGTTATTACATCTTCGTTAGTTGAAATTTGCCGAAAATACGGGATACCTGCACCTCAAGTTGTATTGGAAATTCCCAGAGACAAGAAACATGGTGAACTCTCTTGTAATATTGCCTTAACTTCCACCCGGCAAACTGGAATGAAACCACGTGATCTGGCAGAGAAACTGTCAACGGAATTCCCGACATCCAAGGATCTTGTTGATGCTGTAATTGTAGCGGGACCCGGCTTCCTTAATTTTAAGCTTTCTGCATTATACTTTCATAACTTACTTAAAGACATAGTAAAAGACTCTTCCTGTTTCGGGACGTCTGACGAAGGCAGCGGCGAGCGCTGGTTATTTGAATTTGTCAGCGCTAATCCAACCGGACCGCTCAACGTTGTCAATGCACGTGCAGCTTCAATTGGCGACACACTGGTTAGAATCTTTAAAAAACGTGGGTATGATGCGCATAGCGAGTTTTATGTAAATGATGGCGGCAATCAAATCAGGCTATTGGGTGCATCAGTAAGGGCTCGCATTGAGAATGTAGAAATCCCTGAAGGTGGGTATCATGGGGAATATGTTTATGAGTACGCAAAGTCATTGATTAAGAATAAAGAATATAATACTGAATTAAATAGCAGTGAGCTATATATATATAATCTTGGAAGACGCTTTGCTCAAGAAATTCAAAAGGAACACAAAGTAACTTTAGATAGATTCCGTGTATCTTTTGATAATTGGTTTTTTGAATCCAAACTTCACATATTAAGATCGGATCAGAATTCACCCGTTGCTTCTGTTGTTAATAGTCTACAAGATAAGGACGCAACATATGAATCTGATGGTGCACTTTACTTCAAAGCTGGTGAGTATGGGGACAGTAAAGATCGTGTATTAAGGAAATCACATAGTGTTCCAGGAATACTAGATGAAGATTTTGACCCAAGACAAATATACACTTATATCGTTCCCGACACCGCCTATCATCTTGATAAATATCAACGTGGTTTTATAAAAGCTGTTGATCTTCTAGGGCCCGATCACCACGGTTATATTATCAGTATGAAGGCTTCGCTTAAAGCATTAGAGATTCCTGACAACTTTTATCATGCAATTCTGGTCCAACAAGTCAACCTCAAGCGCGACGGTGAAGAAGTCAAGATGTCCAAGCGCGCCGGTGTTGGAATTACACTGGATGATCTGATTGAAGAAGTAGGCGTTGATACGGCACGTTTCTTTTTCTTAAGGCGGACAATTTCCAGTCATCTTGATTTTGACATAGAACTTGCCAAGCGGCATTCGGAAGACAATCCCGTTTATTACGTGCAGTATGCACACGCGAGGATTATGTCAATACTGCGTCAACCCGGTGCAAAGGACTTTGATAAAAACGTCCATTTAGAATGCCTGACAACCGAAGAGGAATTGGATCTGCTTAAGGTGATAGCCCGTTTCCCTTGGACGCTGTCTTCTATTGTGCGTAATTTGGAACCGCATATTTTAACGGTTTATTTAATAGAATTAGCTCGCAGCTTCCATTTCTTCTATAGTAAACACCGCGTCATCACTGACAACAGCGAACTAACTGCAGCCCGGTTAATGCTCTGTAAAGGAACGGCGAACGTCATAGCAGAAGGACTTAGCTTGATGGGCATAGAAGCGCCGGAAGTGATGTGAATGTGGGTTTTAGGCTATAGGCTTTTGGCTTTTTCCCAAAGCCAAAAGCCTATAGCCTAAAACCTAAAGCCAAAAACAAAGGATAATTCCCTTGCCAACCCAACAATTAACCACAGTCGGCTCAGCCGCATTGGATACAGTTGAAACTCCATTCGGCAGTGTCAAGGACGCTCTTGGCGGATCGGTTTTTTTCATCGGAGCCGCCGGAGGACTTTTTGCTCCGGTTAACATCGTTGCCGTAGTGGGAGATGATTTCCCTATGGAAGAGATAGATTTCTTAAAGAAACGAAATGTTAATCTTGACGGGCTCGAAATCGCTTCAGGAAGTACCTTCCGCTGGGAAGGACGCTACCACGAGAATATGAATATCCGCGATACCATCAGTACCGAATTAGGCGTATTCGAGGGTTTTCAACCCAAACTGCCTCAAACGGCAAAAGACTCAGAATATCTACTATTAGCTAATATTCATCCGTCCCTTCAAATAGATGTTCTCGGACAGATGACGTCACCGCGTCTGGTGGCGTTTGACACGATGAATCTATGGATAAACACCGCTCGCGATCAGGTTGAAGAAATTATCAGCCTGGTTGATATGGTTATTGTCAACGATGAGGAGATAACACTTCTTACAGGTGAAGCATCACCTGTTATTGGAGCACACAAGATAATTGAGATGGGACCACGATATGTGGTTGTCAAGAAAGGTGAGCACGGCGCTGTTTTAATCAACAAAGACGATTCGCCTTTCCTTTGTCCTGCATTTCCGCTTGTTAATGCTAAAGATCCCACTGGTGCAGGTGACACATTTGCCGGTGCGATGATTGGCTACCTGGCAGCTACTGACGATATAGGCGCTTTCAATATCAGACGCGCTTTAGTTTATGGTACAATAGTGGCTTCTTTCGCAGTTGAGGATTTCAGCTTGAACAGACTGAAAGACCTTACGATGAACGAGGTCGAGGAACGATTCCGGCAATTCAGAACGATGGTGGAGTTTTAATAGGAAAGAGGAAATAAGGGGACAGTATACCTATTTTATAAATACTCTTTAAAATAACGACAGTCCATAGAAAAATAGGTATACTGTCCCCTTATTTCCTACTCGAACTACGTATTTTACTAATATGTTACCACGACAATCAATAGAATGGGTGGACGATAAAGTCAGATTCATTGACCAGCGTCTTCTTCCGAAAAAACTTAAGATTATCGAGACTGACGACTGGCATGTCATTGCTAACGCCATTAAAGGACTCGGATTGCGCGGCGCTCCTTTGATCGGAGTTGCTGCAGCCCTTGGTGTGGCTGTTACAGCTGTGAAATACCAGGGACAGAACCCACAAAGGAAAGTTCTAACTGCGATTGACGGGCTGTATAACACGCGCCCGACGGCAGTGAATCTCTTCTGGGCGCTGGATCAGATGAAGGAATTGGTTGTTCAGATTGAGGATGAAAAGAAGCTTAGTAAAGTGCTTGTGAATAAGGCGTTGGAAATACTCGAAGATGACCGAAATCGTTGCAGTAAGATTGGTAAATACGGCAGTTCCTTGATTAAAGACGGCGCTAACATACTGACGGTATGCAATACCGGTTTCCTTGCAACCGCTGGCATAGGAACGGCTTTAGCTGCGGTCTATAATGCTCACGATGAAGGTAAAAATATCCACGTTTACGCTTGCGAAACACGACCTTTATTGCAAGGAGCTCGATTGACCGCCTGGGAGTTGAAAAACGCCGGTATCCCATTTACATTGATAGTTGATTCAGCTGCTGCAGGTTTATTAGCTATGGACAAGATAGACCTTTGTATTATCGGCGCCGACAGAATCGCTGCCAACGGTGATGTTGCCAACAAAGTAGGCAGCTACCAGCTTGCGCTCGCTTGTAAAGAGCATAATGTTCCGTACTATGTGGCAGCGCCGGAGTCGACTATGGATTGGGAATGTCCGAGCGGCAGTCAAATACCTCTTGAGGATAGGGAACCGGATGAGGTTACAAGTTGCATCGGTAAAAAGATAGCTCCTGATGATACACCAGCTTCGAATCCTGCATTTGACGTTGTACCTACAAAATTGATATCTGGTTTTATTACAGAAAAAGGGATTATGAGGGAATTCCCTGAAAATTAAAGTTCAGAGTTCAACCTTCAGGTTGTTTTTAAGTTCAGAGTCCAGCCTTTAGGCTGTGTTGAGCTTTAGGTTTACTCTGATAATTACGGAAGGGAAAACAGCCTGAAGGCTGGACTCTAAACTTTGTGCTCTCTGTGCCCTCGCGGTGAAAAAAACAATTAAATTAAGGAAATAAGAAAATGAAACTCTTAAACCTAACTATAGCCATTCTATTCTTAACACTGATTACTATGGGCTGTATATCACCGGATGTGCGTTCAGCGAGGATTGCGGTTAACGAGAAGGACTGGGATCGCGCGCTGAAGTCGCTTGACGCTGAACTAGCGCGAGTTCCGGGGAATCCTGAAGCATACTATTTGAAAGGATTATGCTTCGAGAAACAGAATGATTGGGAAAATATGGCGTTTTATTATGATAGCTCACTCGCTGTTTCTGATCTGTTCAAGGACAAGATTACCGAAAACCGTAAGCGGATCTTATACCGTTTTCTCTCACGGGTAGGATCAGCATTCGATTCAACCCGATGGGCTAATGCTCAGGACAGTTTAAAAGACGATTCTGAAGCGCTTGATAAATTCGATAAAGACAGGCACCGGACAGCATTAGTTAATATTGATACAGCCCTGATCGTTGATCCTCTAAATAACGACATCATTGTTCGCGCTGCAATAATTGCTTATGACGGCAAGTTTTATAATAGAGCAATTAAATATACAAATAGAGCTATTGATCTGGATAAAGATAATGCGGACATTGCAATGTACGAAATTCAGATGCTCTCTCACCGTGAGTTAGGCAACGCTGAAAAAGTTATCAAATGGGCGCAGAAAACAATGAATACGATTGATATGGATAACGATGATCAAACAATATATCTGCGCGCTTTCGATGCTTTAATCGAGGCTGCCGAAAAGCTCGAAAAGATGGACATTGTGCTGGAGACCACTCGGGAAGCAATGGAAAAATTCCCGGATAATGTCTTCATCAAGAAAAACCTTGCCGTATTAATGGTACGCAATAAGGAGTATGATAAAGCAAAGGCAATATATGATGAAGTTATAGCTAAAAATCCGGAAGACTTCGACGCCAATATCACTATTGGGACCATCTTTGCGAACGCAGAGAAACATGCTGATGCGATTCCCTATTTGGAAAAAGCACATGAATTAGACCCTAAAAACAAGGTTGCGGTTCAAAACCTGATGGCGGCATATTATAATACAGGAAATGATGAGAAGGGAATGGAAATGATGTTGAAACTGAAGGAATTGCCGGGGGAATTGCCGGGGGGGGAATAGTTTTAACAGCAGATTACGCAGATTAAACAGATTTTTTTAAGTTTAGAGTGCGCGCTTCAGTGCGTATTAGCTATATCCGTTATTCTAAAGACTTTACGCGCTGATGCGCGCATTCTGAACGCACATGAAAAAGGAAAGAGTGGTAAAAACCAACATATTATCCGACGAGGAAAAACTGAAAAAAGCGGTTACTTCGGGAGGGGAGATTCCACGCCATATCGCTTTTATTATGGACGGCAATGGTCGCTGGGCGCATAAGCGAGGACTGCCTCGTATAGTCGGTCACCGGCAAGGCGTCAAGACCGTTCGCGCTATGGTTGAAATCGGTCCGGAAATCGGTGTTAAGGTTATGACTTTTTATACCTTTTCGTCAGAGAACTGGCACCGTCCTCGTCTGGAAGTTACCGCTCTTATGACGCTGTTACTCGAAACGATAAACAAAGAACTTGAAGACCTGCAAAGAAATGAAGTATCACTCAAAATCATCGGCGATCTGAATGCCCTGCCCGATGCGCCACGTAAAGCGCTTGAGCGCGCGATCAGAGAAACCGAAGGCAACAAGAGGCTGACGCTCGTTTTAGCTATCAGCTATTCAGGAAGACTCGAAATAGTACGGGCTGTCAACCGGATAATTGCTTCCGGAATTAAAAACGTGGACGAGAATACTTTCGCAAGTTACCTTGAAACCGCCGATTTGCCTGATCCGGAACTTCTGATTAGAACGTCAGGGGAATTCAGGCTCAGCAATTTTTTGCTCTACCAGATAGCTTATAGCGAGATTATAGTAACAGAAAAGTTTTGGCCTGATTTTTCACGCAGTGATTTATTCGAGTGCATCGCAAGTTACCAGCAGCGTGAACGGCGTTTCGGTAAAACGAGCGAGCAGCTTGCCAGGAGTAGTGAATTCTAATTCATCAAGCATTCCCGAATGTAATGAATGTGAATAGAGGTGGGTGAAACCCACCGAATCAAATAGCAAACCCTATAGTGATCTCGAAGGGGTCGAACATTATCGGTTTTGTAATTCCCGTTTATTCAACCCCTTCGGGGTTGTTTTAGGGTTGTGTTTACATCTTCCACCAGTTACACCGGTGGCTATTCATATTTAATCCCTTCGGGATTGTAGTAATTCAATTATTTTATTAACGGTTAACTCACTGAATGGTAAACGAAGATATAAATAACACCTCAAACGAATCAAGATTCGTTACTCCAGAAGCGCATGACAATGAACTTCAAACAAGATTAAGTTCCATCATTGGCGCAGATCGCTGGGTAGCCGGATTCTATCCCACAGTGGCGCCGGTCAGCTCAGACGAGGTTTCCCACCTGCTAAAGGGATATTCCGGGTCAGTGATGATCGTCGGCAGTGGAACAAGCTTCCTGCCTGAGTTCAATCCCGGACCTGATACATTGATAATACTCGGTAACCTGTTAAAGGAGGAATTTGAAATTACTGCTGCGGATCAGGTTATGACAGTAAGCGCTGGCTGGAGTGTTGCATTTGTTAATGAAAAATTAAAGGAGTCTGGTTTTATCGTACCCGCCCTTGCTGGATTTGACACAGGCACGATTGGGGGACGCATGTCTGCTGTTTCCTCACGACCTTCACTTGAAGGCAGTGAAGGATGGATACAGGCATTGTTAGGATTGACTGTTGTGCTTCCATCTGGAGAAATACTTGAACTTGGCAGTCGCTGCATCAAGGATGTCGCCGGTTATAATATGTGTCATTTCTTCACCGGCAGCCGTGGCGCGGTGGGAATCATCGTTAGCGCAATATTCCGGTGTAGACCTTTCCTGCCGGGTAGGTTGGACATTCCTGTCCGACAAACTAATGAACAGGAGTGCGCAAGCTTGCTTGCGGAAACCGAAGCAAGCTTCAGCACTCCGTTTCATGAAGCAGAAATATCTGACCTACCCGTAGCAACGGGTAAATATAATCCAAAATGGCGGAGGGTGTTTGATCCCTTCAGCCGGATGAAACCCGGCTATTAATTGCCCTGTCGAACGTTATGAATGTTCGTCTGATATCACTTACAATACTTCTCGCATCAATTGCCCTGATAATCATCAGCCTGCTTACATGGTTTGTTTTTGGCGGTGAAAAACTGGCAAGAGAAACTATCCTCGATAAACTCAGACCGCAAATAGGTTCTTCACTAAAAGCCGAATATCTTTCCTTCAAATATAACAGCATTACATTCAATAATGTAGAACTCCAAGCTTCCCCAACGCTGTCACTAAAATTTGACAGGATTCACGTAAAAGTATTTCCTATCACAATACTCTTTGGTGGAATTAATAAACCGGATGAAATCAAAGAGATCGAATTAATAGAACCCCAGATTAACATTCTGCCCGCTAAGGTCGATAGATCAGGAAACGGAACTGCATCATATAAACCATTCCCGCTAAAATCACTATCTAAGTTAAATGTAGTTAGGAGAGTAAATATAGTAAATGCCCGGATATCCGTTGGCCATAAAAGGTATGTACTAATCGATTCACTGATCGGTCGTATTGATTTAGCGGACATATCGAACGTTGATATGTCATTGGAAGGGCAACTGCGCAAGCTGCCGGATGCACGTTTGGAGATCAAAGGCGCCGCTGATTTCACCGAAGGAAGTTTCCTGGCAGGCGGGCAGTTAATAGTAAATGACCTTGCTGCCTGGACGCCACCACAAGAATGGGAAGAACTTAAACTGCACAAAGGCAGCGTCGTAGTGAGCTTTGATCTGCGTGGTACTGATGATCTCAGATTGACAGGCAGATTGGAAGCGGACAGCATCGCTGCCGTTTACCGTGATAAACTTTATCTTACCGATGGAAGCTTGTATGGTGAATTGTTCGGTTCCAGCTTAGAACTGGAAGGGGTTCTAAACTTGAATGGTATTCCACTTCCGTTTAACGCAAATGTCAGCGATCTTCTTGTTCCGGCATGGCAACTAAAAATTGACAACATTCCTTTTGACCTTGAACAGCTTGAATATAATGGAAAAGGGCTGCTTTCTCTTAAAGGCGACGTCAAATTGAGTGCACTTTTGTATGGTGAAAGTGATTACTGGTGGGGCGACGTCCAGTTACAAGGGCAAAGTATATCTATTGATAATGTTCTTTTTAATAATTTTGCCATCAACGCTGTTGCCGATTCAAATCGCATTATGATTGACAACCTGACCGCTGAAGTTTTGGATGGTGATTTTGATCTTGATGGCTTGATAGAACTATCCGGAGGGGCTTCTGAGATAAATTTCGATTATAAACGTAAATGGGATGACGAGAAAAGCCTTGATTTTCTTATACCTGAAGAACCTGAATTGAAGATTAGAGGCAATTTAGCTTATAAAGAAGATGTATTAATGGGAAATGGGATCTGCAAATTGACTGATGTTAATGAAATCACCCATATTGCCGGGCAGTTCAACCTTATTGATTCAGAGTTCCAAATGAATCTGACGTCACCCATTCGTGATGGCAGTCTATCCCTGATTGTACAGAATCTAAACGACAGCCCCTCATTCAAGTTTAAAGGCAGGAATCCTCAACAACTTTTTAATGATGTTTTAACTGGAAAATATCTGCCTGCTTTTTTACAGGATTACAACATCAAGTTAGATGCAGATGGTATTAAAGACCGATGTAATATCCAATTGACAGGGAAATCAGCATCCGGCGAGCGGAGAGTTTCCTGTCGTTGTGTTTTAAACAAAAGAGAAAACACCTATAAGTCAACGGTAGATTTGAGATTGGATATTCAAAATACAAGATCCTTCGTAGGAGGGTTCACCGGAGAGTATTCAAATGGGAATGTTATTGTCAGAAAAGCTCGATTAGTGGATGAGAATGGAAGATTATTATTAGAAACACACTTTGATATAAATCCAAAGGATTTTTATGTTCAGAATATATCCTTTAATACCGACAGTCTACCGGTAATCGAGCTTTTGCAGTTTGCCAAATCGGACGTTGCATCCGGTTTTACAGGATTTCTCGATGCTGACATAAAAGGTGGTGAAGATACACTAAAATGGCAAAGCAAGCTGCTGTTAACATCCCCTGATTCACTTATCCTGAAGATGGATTCAGAAGGACTCTATAAAGCGGGTCGGTGTAGTGTAATTGATTTATCCTTGCAGGATATATATGAAGACAAAGAAATTTTCACTTTTAATGGGATGGTTGATGTAAAACGGCGTATAATAGATTCACTGGTAATGCGTGCTATAGATCTTCCAATCGAGAGGTTACTGCAGCTTGTCTATCCCAATATAGCGAACAGGTTTGGTGGAAGAATAAACGCTCGTATAGAGGCTGACGGTTCCCTCAATTATCCTATGTTAAATGTAAAATTTCATACAACTAACGGCGTTCTTCACAGCATTCCAGATTACTGGATGAACCTCGACTTGTCAACTAAGGACAGCCTTTATATTCTCAACAAGCTTGACTTCGGTAGAGGCATCACCGGTTTGGTCAACGTTGACGGTTCTATGAACCGGTATAATCGTACTTTTTCCTTTGACCTTGAAGGAAGTGACGTTGATATCGCGAACCTAATGGAAGCGCTCACCGGAAAAGCGGGCCCGCTTTCAGGGAATTCGGATTTCAGGATGAAATTCATCCGCTGTCAATCCATTGGGATTGACAGCTCAAGCGACAAGAGTGTCGCTTCTACTATTGCTATCACAGGTTGTCAACCCGTCGCGGTTGACAGCGTGTTAGAAAGCAAACTCGATGTAAACATTTCTGTCTCACCAGGGAAAATCGGATTATTATCGTTTGATAACCTAAGCTCTCAATTGAACATAACCGACCTTGAAAGCGGCAAACCGGTTTTAAACCTGGATTCCGCCTGGATTGATTGGGGAGATGTTTCGGGAGGATTCAGCGGATCCGTAGATATGACAAAAGATGGTTTATTAGATATTACAGGTTTGGTAGAAGGTAGATTATTAGGGCTTTTACCAAGATTAACCCACTTCTTTTCACAACCGATGGGTGATGGTGAGTTGTCATTTCACCTTGGTGGCAACGTCTCCAACCCTCAACTTACAGAAGGATACTTCAAACTCACAGATGGTTCAATTAGACTTAATAAAGTAATAAAAAAGCTCGATAAAATAAATGCACACTTTGAACTTGATAGTTATGGTCGAATTCATATTCGAAAATTGTATGGCTTGGGTAACCGACAACCCTTTATATTCAGTAATCGTCTTCCCGAAGAGGGTGAAGAAGGAATTACAGTCATCGGTTATAAGTTTGGTATAATTCAATTCCAAACCGGCAAAGAAGGCATCTGGATGGAGATTCCTTCATTAATGCAACCTGATTGGGGAGGATATTTCCGATTCGATGGATTGGATAGAAAGGGACCATTTGAATTTCACGGTCCAGCCAAGAGACCATTGGGAATCGGTGAAATTCGGCTTATGAATGCCACGTTCACCTATCCGTTCCTCAAAGGTAAGAAAAACCCATCTCCATTCGTGCGTTCGCTTTTAGAGTTATTAGAAAGAATGCGCTGGGATGGTCGGGTTATTCCATTTCAAGCATGTAAATACAGCCGGGAAATATCCGGTTTTGGTGAATTACCGGGTTTAGCGGAATTAGAGGATGATGTAATGGGAGGTTTGCTTGATCTTGATGTTAAAATGTATGTTGATCTGCGAATAGATGATGACCTTGAAGGTCTGCATTTTACCGGCTCATTGCTGGATACGCTTCATATCAATGGTGAATTAACCTCGACTAACGGCAGATTGGAATATCTCGACCTTTCATTCGACGTGGATAAAACAGGAATCATCTTTAATCCCGTTGAATTGGAGCCTGTTTTTTATGGCGGTTTAAGGACAGACGTGATTGATACATCAGGAATACCTCGCGAAATTAGATGGGTTATTCGCAAGAGCAATCGTTTAGAACGTTACCTGCCTGATATGGTTGATAGTAAATCCGAGTCAGAACAAAGCCTGACACAGGATCATTGTCGGTGGAATGAGATTTCTCTGGTATTTGAGGACGATCAGGGACATTCACAGGAACAAATACTGGCTTTATTAGGTTACTCACCTGAAGCCTTACCGGATAAGTTGGTTGAACTCGGCGGTAGGTTAATGACGAATGCAACCCCATTACGCCGTTGGACGCGAATGTTTGAAAGACAGGCAGAGAAGTGGTTGGGCGTGGACAGGGTTGTCATTGAATCGCCTGTAGCGTATAACATCATAGAACGGCAATTATACGCCGGAGACAGATTGCCTGAAGACAATCCGGCAAAATACAGCTATCTACAAACGCTCGATCATTCAAAATGGACTGTAGGGAAATATTTATCGAGAGATGTCTATTTATCCTACACAGGTTCTTTACTCAGTTCAACCAACGCTTACGATATCACGCGAATCGGTGTTATTCATAATTGGGATATTCTAATAAAACTATATCAAATTGCTCCTAATCTTATTCTTGACTATCGTTACGAATATGACAGTCTCCTCAGGGAGGATGACAACAGGATATTTTTTCGTTTCAGTTATACATTCAAGTAGATGTGAAGTAATAGGATATTTTCCGCAGATTTTAAAAATGAATAATCGTTAGTAGCGTAGGCGTCCCTTCTACGGTGGTTTTATGCGACAAGAGTGTCGCATCTACTACAAAAAAATCTGCGTAATCTGCGTAATCTGCGGATAGAAAAGAAATGCGACAGGAGTAAAGAAATGCGACAGGAGTGTCGCATCTACTAACTTTTCAACGAACATCTAACAAATACCTTGCAATCCTCTTGTTTCAAAAGTTAATTTTGTGTAAAATATGTTGATATGATAATTTGGAAAAAAATAACTACGCTGACGCTGATCATCTTTTTACTCTCAGCCGTTTCAGCGTTCGCACAACCTGCAGGCAAATTAAGGCTTAATAACCTGAATGTCGAAGGTAATAAATATACTGATTCTGGACTGATAATCGCTTCAAGCGGTCTTGTTGTTGGGGAAGAGCTTACAGGTGAGATGATTCAAGGCGCTATTCGTCAATTGTGGAATTTGAATCTCTTTTCCGATATCAAGATTGTCGCTGAGGATCAGAAAGAGGAAGGTGTCTTCCTGCTTATACGAGTAGTCGAATATCCACGTCTAGGATACATCGACATTGGAGGCGGGAAGAAGATCGGCAAAGACGATATGGAGAAAGCCGTGGATATTAACCGCGGACAGGTGTTAAAGCCCTCGGATCCTATTCGTCTAAAACGTAAACTAAAACGATTATGCGAAGAAAAAGGTTACCTTCTGGCAGAAATAAAGGTCGAGATAATCGAGGATTCCACCGAAGGTCAATCTGCTCTTTATATACGAGTTAATGAAGGTAAAAAGGTTAAAATCAAGAAGATAACCTTTGCCGACAATGAGGCTTTCTCTGATAAAAAGCTGCGTAAGCAATTGAAGAATACTAGACAGAAATCACTCTTTCGTTCAGGTGAATTCCACCGGGATAAATTTGACGAAGATCTTGACGTATTAATGGACTTTTACCGCGAACAGGGTTACCGAGATGCGCGTATTGTATCGGATACGAGTTGGTATTCGGATGATTTGAAACGGGTGTTTATTGATATAACTGTGGAAGAAGGACAGCAGTTATATTTTGGCAAGGTTGAATTCAGCGGTTCCGACCTTTTCAACGATGATGAGCTTAGGCGTCAGTTACTGTTTAGATCGGGAGATATTTTCAATCAAAAGAAATATGACATAACGGTAAGAGATCGCCTTAGTTCTTTGTTCTATGACCGTGGTTATATTTACGCCCAGATTCAACCAACCTTGACGCCTGCCGGAGGAGACACGCTGGATGTTCGCGTAAATATCGAAGCCGGGAACCGTTTTAGCGTTCATAAGATAAATGTAACCGGTAATACTAAAACCCGGGAAAAGGTCATACGTCGCGAATTCTTCATCAAACCCGGTGATACGTTCGATGTCTCCAGGCTTCGTCGTTCGATTCGTGAAGTCGCAGTTTTAAATTATTTTGCCGATGTGCAACCTGACCTTGAAGACGTCAGCGAAGATGAGGTTGATCTTTGGATCAACGTAGAGGAAAAGCCTACCGACCAGGCAAACGTATCTGCGGGTTACAGCGAACGGGATGGTCTGATCGGCGCGCTCGGTTTCACAGCTCCAAACCTGTTTGGCAGAGGACAACAGCTTAGTTTTGACTGGAACTTCGGCAGCCAGTACGGCTCGTTCTCCGTCAGTTACACAGAACCATGGCTACTTGACACTGAAACCTTGGTAGGAGTTTCGTTCTATCAGGTGAAACGCCGATGGTCTGAAGGATTTACAGAGCGGTTAGTCGGTGGTTCAGTTCGCCTTGGACGTCGCTTATCCTGGCCAGATGATTATTTCAGAGGTAACTGGATATATCGGATTGAACGCTCAAAGAACACCAATATCTCTGAAACAATGCTGGAGCAGATAGATTCCACCTCGCGTGTATCCAGTTCACTCACACAAATTTTTTCCCGAGACAGTCGCGATTTTGTCGAATTCCCGACCAGAGGTTCAGTTGTAAGCCTTACTACTGAGTTAGCAGGTGGATTGTTAACGGGACACGATGATTATCATAAACATATTTTTTCCGTTGAGTGGTATACACCTGTTTTACCAAAGTTAGTGCTATACAGCCATTTCCTTTATGGTTTTATGGCGCCTTTAACGAATGATCCCTATGATATTCCTCATCTTGAGTATTTCTATATGGGAGGTAGCGGGCTTTCCCTCGGCACATCACTACGAGGTTATGACGAGCGAATGGTTGGTCCGCCATCGTCAACGAGGAGTTATGCAGCCGGTGGTAAATCGCAACTTAAGTCATCGCTCGAGCTTAGATTGCAGATGGTGGACAACCCGACTATCTATGGGCTTGCCTTTGCTGAAGCGGGTAACACCTATCTTGACTTTGATCGAACCGATCCATTTAATCTAAGACGGTCAGTGGGACTTGGTATCCGTCTCTATATGCCGATGATAGGACTTATCGGTCTTGACTATGGTTATGGTTTTGATATTGATGCCTCAGGCATAAAACCAGGCTGGATACCGCATTTCCAGTTTGGAAGAACTTTTTAAAAAGGACGAATTACGAAATTTCCAGTTTGGAAGAACTTTTTAAAAAGGACGAATTACGAATGGTGAATTACGAAAAAGATGTACTGTATTTTTTTCGTAATTCGTAATTCGCTATTCGTAATTAATTTATATTTGGAGGATAAATGAAAAGATTTTTATTTACAATAATTACAATTGCCTTAATTCCTGCGTTTATTCAAGCGCAGCTTCCCGGTCCTAACCCGCTGCCTGACAAGCTTAAGATCGGGGTGGTGAATTCGGAAATGGTTATGCAAGCCTATCCGGAGTTCCGTCGTGCTGAAGAGCAATTGGGACGCGAAGTTGAAGGCTGGCGTTCCGAACGAACAAACTGGGAAGCACAGATGGAAATTATGCAAAAAGATCTTATCGAACGCGAGAAGAAACTCTTGACAGGACAAAACACTTTCAGCGAAAAGCGCAAAATGGAACTTATGATGCAACTCGATTCACTGAAGGTAACATACCAGGAAAACCTCAATCGTCAGGTCGGTATGGAGCAGGAGCGTTTTAATCAACGGCGTATGGAACTGCTTGCTGAAGTACTGGAAACGGTAAACAAATCCATCGAGGAAATAGGAGAACAACAAGGATTCGACCTGATTCTGGATGGCGCTAATGGCAATGTGGTTTATGCACGCGACCCGGAAGACATCACAGATCAACTGCTGATTCTTCTGGAAAATAAATAGACGAGGGGATGATGTTGCGCGATAATCACCGGGTAGGACAGACATCCTTGTCTGTCAAGTTCGAAGAACAACATCACAGACAGACAGGAGTGTCTGTCTTACTTTGTATCTTTATGTTGTTCCTGTTTATCGGTTGTGCTCCGACCACTCCCGGCACATCCGGAGGCTCAGGCGCTTCATCCATCTTGCCCTGGTCGTCTTCAAACCTGAAGATCGGTTATATCCGATCTGATGTGATTTCGCAAAAATATGCCGACTACCGTGATGCAGACAATGCACTGCGAAATGATAATCGTAAATGGTTGGAAGAAACTGAGCAGATGGAAAAAGAAATCTCGCGCAAAGAGGAAGAACTTGAAGAACTTAAGCTTATTCTTAGTCCGGAACGGAAGAAAGAATTGGAAGAAGCACTTTTAAACGACAAGAAGGCTTTACAGAAGTTTCGTCACGAGACCTGGTATGATGAGGATAGTCAGTATATCAAACGACGCCGGGAACTCATCGAACCAGTTGACGCACGCGTAAATGACGCAATATGGATTGTCGCTGAAGCTGAACGATTCGATTTGATATTCGATACGATTGCCGGGAATATAGTATACGTTAAACCAGAGTATGATTTAACGGATAAGGTGCTCGAGGAACTACAGGAATAAGGACGCGAAATTTGGGGACAGTATACCTATTTTATCTTATGATCTTACAAAGCTTCAGACTATTAATAAAATAGGTATACTGTCCCCAAATTTCAAAGGATGAAGGATGAAAGAATAACAACAAAAGTGATTTAATGAAAGCGATATCGATTACAACTGGTGAATTGACCAAGCAACTGGGGTGTAGACTCGATGGTGATGCTGACCTGTTGCTGAAGAGCGTTACAACGATTGAGGAAGCGGACTCTAATCAATTAACTTTCCTGGCTAATCCCCGTTATCGAAAATTCCTGCCGGATTGTCGGGCTGGAGCTATTATTGTTGATGAAAATGAAGATGTTCCTGTTTCTTTAACCCGCCTCATATCGAAAAAGCCCTATCAGGATTTTAGACGGGCAATCGAAATCTTTTATGCACAATCCGACCAGGAAACAATTGTTGAAATCAGTCCTCTATCGAACATAGACAAGAGTGTTGTGTTAGGTGAAAACGTTCAGATTCAAGCTTTCGTTGAAATTGGTTTTAGAACTACTATTGGTTCCGGTTGTAGAATTTCAAATGGGGTCTGTATCGGACAGGACGTCATATTAGGTGATAATTGCGTTATCGGTCATAATGTGGTAATCAGAAGTGATATTAGAATCGGGAACAGGGTAATTATTGGAGATGGAACGGTATTAGGCTTTGACGGGTTCGGTTATGCGCCGGATGAGGGTAAATATAACAAGATACTTCAAGTCGGAACGGTTGTAATCGAGGATGACGTTGAAATAGGCGCTAATTGCTGCATAGATAGAGCCACAGTTGGGGTTACTAAAATAGGTCGCGGCAGCAAGTTAGACAATCTTATTCAGGTTGCGCACGGGGTCAAGATTGGAGAAAATACGGTTATTGCGGCTCAAACAGGTATTTCCGGTTCAACGACTATAGGCTCACGGGTTATGGTTGGAGGACAGGTCGGTTTCTCCGGTCACATAGAGATCGGAGACGGAATGATGATAGGCGCCCAGGCCGGTGTAACCAAATCGGTGGACATCAAAGGCGTGGTATCCGGTTATCCGGCAAGACCCCACGGGGAAGCTCTTAGGCGAGATGCGAATATTAGCCGTTTACCAAAGCTGATTCAGCGAATTAAAGAACTTGAAAACAAGATTGAGAAGCTAACGGAGAGTAAGAAATGACTGAAAAAATAAAACAATATATTATAGATGCAGCCGGAATGGAGCTTACACTCGCCAGACTGGCAGCGGAAATTATCGAGGCAAATCATGGTTCCAAGGGTATGGCACTGGTTGGAATCCGTACGCGCGGCGTACCGTTGGCTGTCCGTTTGGCGGAATTGATCTCCGGAATTGCTAAAAAAAGAATCCCCGTCGGTATCCTGGATATTACTCTATATCGTGATGACTATCTGATGGCAAGAAAAACTCCCAAAGTGCGCTCAACTGAAATACCCTTTGAAATCCATGGAAAGAATGTTGTTCTTATTGACGATGTATTATATACAGGTCGAACCGCACGAGCAGCCTTGGGTGCGATACTTGATTATGGACGACCAGACTGTATTAAACTGGCTGTTTTAATTGACCGGGGGCATCGCGAGATGCCGATCCAGGGTGACTTCGTTGGAAGAAAGATTGTAACTTTACCGGGTGATGAGGTAAGGGTTCATCTTAAGGAAGTGGATGGATTGGATGAAGTTGTTCTTGTGGAGACTGTTAAAGAAGATTAGAGTTAAGTAAATATGGGGACAGTATACCTATTTTATAAGTAATTTTAGAAAGACCAACGGTCTATAGAAAAATAGGTATACTGTCCCCATATTTCAACAACCCATTCGGGATTGGTTGGAGTAATAACAAAGAAATTTATATGAATCAGGTTCGTTTTAACCATTTATTAGGGCTGGAAGGTTTAAGTCGAGCAGCCATAACAGAAATTCTTGATTCTGCTGAGGCATTTCTGGAAGTGCTCGACAGACCGATCCGTCAGGTTCCTTCATTACGCGGTGTATCAGTAGCAAACCTTTTCTTTGAACCTTCCACCCGCACGCGCATCTCATTTGAACTTGCTGAAAAAAGATTATCAGCAGAAGTCACCAACTTTGCAGCCAGCGGTTCCAGCATTTCAAAAGGTGAGACAATGCTGGACACAGTCCAGAATATCGAAGCGATGAAGATTGATGTCGTTGTAATAAGACATTTTGCTCAAGGCGCTCCTCATTTCCTCGCTGAACGGATCAGCGCTGCGGTTATTAACGCCGGTGACGGCAGTCACGAACATCCCACGCAGGGATTGTTGGATATAATGACTATGAGACGCAAGGTTGGGAACTTAGAAGGCTTAAAGGTGTTGATATTAGGTGATATAGCTCATAGCCGCGTCGCCAGATCCAATATTTGGGGCTTATTGACAATGGGCGCTGAGGTTATGCTATGCGGACCGGGTACTCTAATTCCACGTGAAATAGAGGATATGAACGTGGATGTGACGAACGATCTCGATGAAGGACTTGCCTGGTGTGATGTAGTCAACGTGTTGCGTTTACAGATCGAGCGTCAGCGCGAAGGATTGTTGCCGTCATTGCGAGAATATCAGAGATCATTTGGATTATCGAAATCTCGTCTGGAAAAAGCAGGCGGTGAAAAAATTGTTATGCACCCGGGACCGATGAATCGGGGCGTGGAAATTGACTCAGATGTTGCCGATAGCCCAGCTTCGGTCATCCTGCAACAGGTTACGCATGGAGTAGCAGTTAGAATGGCCGTATTATACCTGATTTCCGGGGGTGAACGGGTAATAGAATAGTTTTTTTACCGGAGAGATCGCAGAGGAGTAGAGGAATATATCTAACCAACTTAATATTATGCAATTAAATAATAATATAATTCTCCCAAAGGGATGGAGAGCGTTTACTACGGAAAAACTTGCCATACGTGGTGCAAGAATGATTGACCCGTCGATTGGATTGGATCTGCAGGCTGATCTGATTATACAAGATGGAACTATTAAACATATAGGCGAAATTCCCGATGGATGGGATGGTGAGAATGTTGATGCTAAAGGTCTTATAGCTTGTCCGGGTCTATTTGATATGCACGTTCACCTGCGCGAGCCTGGCTATGAACACAAGGAAACCATTCAAACCGGATGTATCGCTGCCGCGGTCGGAGGTTTTACCGGCGTTGCTCCGATGCCCAATACAAATCCAGCTCTCGATAATCCTGGTCTCATTAATTTTGTTCGCGAGAGAGCCTTAGGGTTTCCGGTTGATGTACATCCCATTGCTGCCGTAACCGTCGGGCGGCGTGGTCAATCATTAACTGAAATTGGTGAACTTTTTGATGATGGCGTAACAACTTTTTCTGACGATGGATCACCGGTCGCTTCTGCTGAATTGATGCGGCGCGCTTTGGAATATACGCGGATGTTCGATGTTGTAATCAGTGAACATTGTGAAGAACCTTCTCTGACTGCTAAAGGTGTAATGCATGAGGGAGCGGTTTCGACAAGATTAGGTTTACCTGGTTGGCCCTCTATCGGTGAAGAGATCGCAATTGAGCGTAATATTAGATTGGCTGAATTCACCGGTGGAAGAATACATATTGCTCACATCTCAACCGCAGGATCGGTTGAGATCGTCAGGCAAGCTAAAGCTCGCGGTGTAAACGTTACAGCAGAGGTTACGCCACATCACCTGACACTTGATTGCACTATCCTTGAAGGTTTCAACAGCGATTATAAAGTAAACCCACCACTGCGAACGCTTGATGATATTGAAGCCTTGATTGAAGGATTGACAGACGGTACAATTGATGCAATCGCTACCGATCATGCACCTCACGCACCGGATGAAAAGGAAGTGGAATTCATAAATACTCCTTTTGGTATGATTGGATTGGAAACAGCGCTTGGGGTTATCCACACAAGATTAGTATTGGCTGGAAAGCTGTCTTTACAGCGGATGATTGAGGTTATGACAAGCGCTCCGCGGCGTATTATGCACTTACCCGCAGCAGAGATAAAAGTGAATAGTCCCGTAAATATTACTCTTTTCAATCCGGATGAGAAGTGGATGGTTGACCGTGAGTTGATGTACTCCAAGGGAAAGAATACACCTTACCATGGCTGGGAACTAACAGGGCGTCCATGCGGTATAATAAATCGTGGTGTTGCCTGGATCCGCAAGGGGTAACTATGTCCGGCGTTAAGCCTGAACAAATTCGCAACTTCTGTATTATCGCTCATATAGATCACGGCAAGTCAACCCTTGCCGACCGTCTGTTAGAGCTTACCGGACTGGTCGAGTCAACTGAGGGACGTCCTCAACTGTTAGATGATATGGACCTCGAACGGGAGCGCGGTATTACGATAAAGGCTCACGCCGTTACAATGGACTACCAGCGCCCTGATGGTAACAAATATGTTCTTAATCTGATTGACACGCCCGGACACGTTGATTTTAACTATGAGGTTTCCCGCTCACTTGCTGCCTGTGAAGGCGCCGTTTTATTGGTTGACGCTTCTCAGGGAGTTGAAGCTCAGACCATAGCCAATGTCTACCTCGCTCTTGAATACGACCTGACTATTGTACCTGTGATAAATAAGATGGATCTTGAATCGGCGCGACCGGATGAAGTCCGTCTGCAGATTGTGGATTTGATTGGTTGTGAACCGGAAGAAGTACTTGAAATCAGCGCTAAGGATGGTACAGGTGTACCGGAATTAATTGAAGCTGTCGTTGATACTGTTCCAGCGCCACTGACATTATTAGATGACCCATTACAATTACTGATCTTTGACTCGATTTTTGATAATTATCGCGGCGCTATCGCATACATAAGAGTAGTCAGCGGTATCCTCAAACCGGGGATGAACGTTTTCTTTCATTCTACAGGTGGTAAATATCTCGTTGACGAAGTCGGCTTGCTTAAACTTGATAGATTCGCAGCCAAACAGCTTGTATCCGGTGAAGTTGGTTATATCATTACCGGCAGCAAGAACGTCGGTGAAACCAGGGTCGGAGATACAATCGGCGACGTAGCAAATCCGCTGCCTGAACCATTATCCGGCTATCGCGAACCTAAACCGATGGTCTATTCCGGATTGTTTCCGGCTGACACTGATGATTACGAATCATTAAAAGATGCTATGGCAAAGCTCAAGCTGAACGATGCCTCGCTTCAATATGAACCCGAAACTTCCGGCGCATTGGGATTCGGTTTCCGTAGCGGATTTCTTGGACTATTGCACCTTGAGATAGTTCAGGAACGGTTGGAGCGCGAGTACGATTTGAACCTTGTTTGCACTGTTCCCAACGTCAAGTATAGGATAACCATGTTGAGTGGTGAAGTTCTATACATTGACAATCCCGCTCATCTTCCCCCGCAACCCAACATTGATACGGTGGAAGAACCGATAGTCAACGCACAGATCGTAACACCGCCCGACTTTATCGGTCCGATAATGCAACTTTCAACGGAACGGCGCGGTATTTATGACAACACCGAATATCTCGATCCAAGGCGAGCTGTGCTGCACTATAAAATGCCGCTTGCAGAGATCATATATGACTTTTACGATCGCTTAAAGTCGCTGTCGCGCGGATACGCTTCGTTAGATTATGAACATTCCGGCTGGGAAATTACTACGATGGTTAAGCTCGATATCCTGCTTAACGGCGAGGTTATAGATGCACTGTCCGTATTGGTTCATGCTGATAAGGCTTATGCCTGGGGGAGGCGCGTGGTAGATAAACTGTCAAAGATTATCCCCCGCCAGATGTTCGAGGTTGCTATTCAGGCTGCGATCCATTCGCATATTATAGCTCGAGCCACAGTGCGGGCAATGAGGAAAAACGTACTGGCAAAATGCTATGGTGGTGATGTAACTCGTAAACGTAAGCTATTAGAAAAGCAGAAAGAAGGTAAAAAACGGATGAAGATGTTGGGGCATGTTGAGGTGCCGCAGGAAGCGTTTTTGGCTATATTGAAGTCGGATTGATGAGGGTATTGAGTGCGCACTTCAGCGCGTGTAGTATTAGGAATACTGAGATTACTTCTACGCGCTGAAGCGTGCACTCAATACTTTTATTTCGAACAGACGGGAAGACGAAAATCAAGTATCAAACAGTCTATATTTTTAAATCCAGGTTCAAATGGATGTTTACTTTATCTTTAAATACTTAACCCTAATACTTCGAGTCCAGGGTTCACATCTATAAGATTAAAAGGAGAAATAAAAATGCCAGAAATTCAAAACATTGCCACTGCTGCCATTGACCCGGACAGCACAGTAAACGTTAGAAGAGAAAAAGTTAACGTTAATGAAGCCGTTGCGACAGTAAAATTGTCCATTGCCAAAAATGGTTATTGGTCGAGTAGTCCGATAACGATTCGTCCTCATCCTGACCAGGCCTCGCCATTCAAATATGAAAACGTCGTTGGTCAGAGCCGACTTAGAGCGTGCTTAGAGCTTGGTAGAGAGACAATTCCCGCTGTTGTGCAAGACTTAGATGACGACGCAGCCATTCAGCAATCGTGGTCTGAGAACGAGTTCAGCACCTCACTTACCATAAGCGATAAAGCCTACTGGTTCCGTAAAATCTCTTTAAGATGCGCTGAAGAAGGTAGACCTATAGCAGACGCTCGTAAGATTACGGCTGCGTTCTTCAATTGCTCCGAACAGAAAGTCATAGCTCATCTTCCATTAACAGGTCTGCCTGAGGAGGCGAAGACTATGTTGGACGAGGGCAGACTTCAGATTCAGGACGCTACGGTGGTCGCCAAACACACTTACAACCCCAAACATCCTGCGGAGTCAGAACAAAAGATAATGGAGCGCGTCGAGTGGATTATGGGTCTGAATGTCGACGAAAGAAAAGCAGCACGAAAGGTAATTCCAAAACTTGGTCCTGAAGCGCCTATAGACCAATTAGCCACAGTGGTGGAACGAGAACTGGGAACAGATATAATAAAAATTTCGCTTCCTAAAGAGTTCCATCAGAGACTAATTGATTGGGGAAACGAACGTGGGCTAATTGGTGCATCGCAGTCGGTAATCATTAGTCGTATGATTACAGAAACATTACCGAAGAGCGAATGATCTTATGGATAAAGAAACAGCCAAGGAATACTTAACTTATGATAAAGCAAGGTCACTTTCAGAGCTCGGCGAGGCAGTCGATAAGCTGTATCATGAGTTTGGCAGCTATAAGGTTATTGCTCAGGAAGTTGGTCTATCTACAAAACGTTTGAGTCAATTTCATCGTGTATTTCTTTTACCGGATGGTATTCGATGGCAGGTTGACGAGGGCAATATCCGCCTAACTCATGCCTCGCAGATATCTCGCCTGGACAACGAGGATGACCAGTGGCTGTTGGCATTTAGCATAGTCACGAAAAGGCTCAGTGGGGAAGAAACCAAAGAAACTGTCAACGCAGCTATTCAACATGACCGTCCACTTAGAGATGTTCTTCATGATTTGATCGGAATTCGGTTTGACCAAGTTGATGAACCTTTGTTACTTCCATTTTCATTTGAAGATCGATACGATATTAGTCGCGCGGCTTGGGAAAAGAAGATGAATTGGCCTGATTTTTGCCTCAAAGCCATTAAAAGAGCTACACAAGTTGATATTGATCAGATTGCTAATGACCTAAGAGAATGTGCTTACAGAATAGACTTAAAATCCGATCTAAACAACAAGTAAATATTGTACTACGTTTTGCATGGTGCGAAGCAACGAAGAAATCTTGCTTGTTACCGATACATACAAGATTGCTTCGCTTCGCTCGCAAAACAGGATAGTTTTTACTTGTAATATTTAAGTATCAAGTTATCAGGATTCCTCTAATCGTGGTTAGACAACCATAAATACTATCTCATAGTTTCGGAAACACCTTGAATGAAAACCTTGTACGGAAATATAATTGAAAAAAATTAAAAACAATAAAAACACGTTAAAAACATTATCAGATTGGCTTCTTGGTCGTTCTAATAAACCCAAAAGCCAACTGCGTGAATGGGTTGAGTTAATCGTCAGCATCGTCGTAATTGTCTTTTTTATACGATTGGCGGTTGTGGAAGCGTTCAGGATTCCAACCGGCAGTATGGAAGATACATTATTGGTAGGTGATTTTTTACTGGTCAATAAATTCATTTACGGGATCAGGTCACCCGATTGGATTGGCGTCCCGTTCACTAAATTGGGATTTTTTATCCCGTTTTTTCATCTGCCGAGCTTTACCGAACCGAAGAGCGGCGATATTGTCGTCTTTCGTTTTCCGCTGGATAAAAACCTATCGTATATAAAAAGATGCATTGCTACGGAGGGGCAAACTGTAGAAATAAGGGAGAAAAAGGTTTATATTGACGGTATTTTGTTTGCGAATCCTCCCCACTCCAAGTTTGCAAGTGACAGGATCTATCCGAGTTCCTTTGTTGAGCGCGCGGTTGTGCCTCACAATATGCAGATGCGGAACAGGGATAACTATGGTCCGATAACTGTTCCTCAAGGGCATCTGTTTGTTATGGGGGACAATCGGGATAATTCAGCAGACAGTCGTTACTGGGGGTTCCTACCGCGTGATCTGATTATCGGAAAAGCGCTGATTATCTATTTCTCCTTCGATAAGAAGCCCCCGTTTTATAAGATGAACCGTAAGATACGTTGGGAAAGGGTTGCGAATTTGATTCGGTAGTTTGAGATTGAAATAGGGGGACAGTATACTTATTTTTCTATAGACTGTCGATCATTCTAAGAATATTAATAAAACAGGTATACTGTCCCCCTATTTCACACTTGGTGCAACAAAGCAGAAAACCATTGAACCCTGATAAAAAAATAGCATTCGAACAAATCCTCGAATTGCGGTCAGCGATAATTCACCACGATTATCTCTACTATGTGCTTGCTGAACCGGAGATCAGCGATCAGCAGTATGATGCTCTTATGCGTCAGTTAATCGAGCTTGAGACTGCCTGGTCAGATCTGATTACTCCGGATTCACCGACTCAGCGGGTTGGCGGCGCTCCGGTTAGTTCATTCGAGCAGGTCAGGCATTCGGCACCGATGTTGTCGTTGGGGAATTGCTATAATGTTGATGAGTTGCGCGATTTTGACCGACGCGTAAAAGAGTTGTATGAGAATGAACCGGAATATGTCTGTGAACTTAAGATTGACGGCGTATCGGCAACGTTAACCTACCGGAATCGAACGCTAACACAGGGCGCAACTCGTGGAGATGGTCAGGTTGGTGATGATATAACAACAAACATTAGAACAATTCGCTCGATCCCGCTGTCTGTATCCGATAAAATGCCATCCGATTTTGAAGTGCGCGGTGAGGTGTATTTTCCGAGTGATGAGTTTGAGAAGATGAATGCGCAACGTATAAGTGATGGTCAAAAGCCTTTTATGAATCCAAGAAACGGCGCCGCCGGAACGCTTAAAATGCTTGATCCGCATGAGGTTACCAAGCGACCACTACGATTCTTTGCATACACTTTGCTCAGTGATGATATTGATCTCGAATCTCAAGCAGGAGTTCTTGAAACGCTCAAACGAGGGATATTTCCCACCAATCCGAATTGGGAACTCTGCCGGGGATTATCTGAGGTCGAGGCTTATTTAAACCGTTGGAATGAAGCTCGAAATGAATTATCTTATGAGACCGACGGCGTTGTTATCAAGTTGAACGACATCCGGGCGTGGAACAAGATCGGTTCAACCGCAAAAAGCCCTCGCTGGGCGACAGCTTACAAGTTCTCAGCGGAAAATGTTGTAACCCAATTACTCGATGTAACCTGGCAGGTCGGTCGCACCGGAGCGGTTACTCCGGTGGCTGAACTGAAGCCTGTCTTGTTGTCAGGCACGGTTGTCAAACGGGCAACACTGCATAATGAAGATGAGATAGCGCGACTTGGCGTTAAAATTAGAGATTCCGTTGAGATCGAAAAGGGTGGTGAAATCATCCCCAAGGTCATACGATTCATTGCGGAAGAACGTCCTGTAAATGCTGAGGTTATAGTTGTTCCTTCGAAGTGCCCCGAATGCGAGACGCCGCTTGTAAATGACCAAGAGGAGGTCGTCTCACGCTGTCCGAATTGGCAGTGTCCGGCTCAGGTTAAGGGACGCATCAGCCACTTTGCCTCGCGTGGAGCAATGGATATTGATGGACTTGGAAGCAAGACGGTTGAGATGATTGTGTCTGCTGGTTTGGTGAACGACGCTGGTGATCTTTACAGCTTAACAGTTTCACAGGTTGAGAATCTCGACAGGATGGCTGAGTTGTCAGCTAACAATCTGATAAAGGGTATCGAAGCATCCAAAACCAAATCGTTTGACCGCCTGCTCTTCGGTCTTGGAATCCGCCACGTCGGCAAAGGCGCTGCCAGGGTAATAGCTGAATGCTATCCCGATCTCGATGCACTTTCGCAAGCTAATCCCGACGATCTACAGACAATCCCTGAAATCGGTGAGATTATTGCTCAATCAATCAAGGATTTCTTTCAATTCCCGCCGAGTATTGAGTTGATTGACAAGCTTAAAGCTGCAGGAATAACAGGAAAGCAGGATGAAGCAGTAAGCATTCCTCAAACATTAGCAGGAAAAAGCTTTGTATTAACCGGAGCATTAGAGAACTTTACCAGGGACAGCGCTTCGGAAGCAATTCGCGAAAGGGGTGGCAGAGTCGTGTCCTCAGTCAGTAAGAAGACGGATTATGTGGTGGTTGGGGCTAATCCTGGGTCTAAATATGATAAGGAGAATAAATTGGGGGTGGTTGTAGTGAATGAACGGGGATTTATTGAGTTACTTAACAACTGATATATCAAGGAATTAGTCTATGGAATATAATGATTTAGAGTTCAAAATCCCTCATGAATTAGAGGATTACAATATTTGCTCAAGCTTTGTGGTCGAAAGGATTGAGAATATTATTCAAGATGCAATTGACAATGAGAATAACAAGATTGTTATCAATACAAATCTGAAGCTTGGCTTGCCTATGGAAAATATTAACAAGATCGCCGGACCGTTTGTTGAGGCATGGGCTCTTGAGATATTTACTGATGTTATCGAAGATAATAACAATAAATACGATTTACTGAATGTAGAAGCGCGTGAAAGATTAAATATAGCCGACATCTTACTTCAGTTCAGGATAAACAGGAAAACACAATCGAGTGTTACAGCAAACGTTGACGTCAAGGCAACTTCAGAAGATATACAATCAAGTGGAAAATCACCGAATATTACTTCTTTTGCACGTATTCGTTCTGCTTATATTGAGGATCCGGATTTCATTTTTATCATTTTGTCATTAAAACATAAAGGATATTCAATAAGGGACAAAATCACTAATATAATGAATGGAATTATGGAGGTTGTTGGCTATAACGCTTATGATTTGAAATACTTATCTGATTCTGATATTTCTTATAATCCTGCATTAGGAACAGGTCAGATTCAAGTGAGGGATATTCATTATGTAACTCTTTTGAAACGAACAACCTGGGAATTATGTCAGCTTATTGACAGAAAATTTAGTGCTTCAAAAAAAGGCTATAGCGAATGGTTAAAACTTGCTAAGAAATACAAATGGATTAAATTTGATGAATAATACAATTAATATAATTAACCAAGATGCTTTATCGGCGCTTCAGGAAATAAAAACAAACAGTGTGGACCTCATCATTGCTGATCCACCATACAATTTAGGCAAAGATTACGGAAACAATCACGACTTAAAAGGATTTGATGAATATCTAACGTTTTCGTTGGATTGGTTAAAATCTGCATACAGAGTACTTTCAAACGATGGAACAATTTATGTTTTTATGGGAGTGAGGTTTGTCTCGTATTTATTTGACATACTCGATCAGAAATTAGGGATGTATTTTAATAGCTGGATAACCTGGCATTATACACAAGGTATGGGCAAGAAAAAGGGTTTTTCTCCGAGACACGATGATATACTTATGTTTAATAAATCTGCAAAATTCAGATTTAATTTAGATTCTGTAAGAGTTCCACAGAAGTATTTCCGAAGAAGAAACAATATGACAGGCGCCAATCCAGGGGATGTATGGGAGTTTTCTCACATTCATTATTCTAATCCGGAAAGAGAAAACCATCCTACGCAAAAACCAGAAGCTCTTATCCAGAGAGTGGTGTTAGCATCGTCGAATAAAGGTGATTTGGTTCTTGATCCGTTTGCCGGTAGTGGCACAACTTTAAGAGTATGTCAACAATTAGACAGGAATTGTATTGGTATAGAATTAAACCCGGAATATGTAATATTAATAAAAAACAGATTAAAAGAAAGATTCATTGAATTTGACAGCATTGATCCTCGGACTAATAGGATTCCACGAGATCTTCCAAACAGGGTCGATGTTAAACCTATGGATTTATTTGGGAACAACTGAGTCTTCAAACACATTTTAGTCGTGGTTATCTCAACCACGACATTTTAACCAACACGGAGATTATAATAAATGTCAACAACCGCCGACATCAAAAACGGCATTATAATAAACTATGATGGACAACTTTTCACTATAGTGGAATTCCTCCACGTCAAACCCGGCAAGGGCGGTGCATTTGTGCGCACTAAATTTAAGAACGTCAAGACCGGTCGCGTTCTCGATAAGACTTTCAGAGCTGGTGAAAAAATTGATATTGTCCGGCTCGATGCGCGCAATATGCAATATCTTTATGCAGAAGGTGACGACTTTGTGTTTATGGATCAGGAAACGTTCGATCAAATTTCCGTCCCTGCTGAAGTTGTCGGTAACTGGGATAAATTTATGAAAGAAGGTGAGATCGTTAAGGTATTGTTGAATGGTGAAGAACCGGTCACTATAGAGCTGCCTAAGTTTGTGAATTACAAAATAGCCCAGTGTGAGCCGGGTGTTAAGGGTGATACTGTGTCCAACGTGACCAAACCGGCAACCCTCGAAACCGGCGCTATCGTACAGGTTCCACTTTTCATCGAGGAAGGTGAAATAATACGTGTTGATCTGAGAACCGGTCAATATCTGGAACGCGCAAAATAAATAACTGGGGAGGGGGGACATTCTTGTCCGCCACTTAATGAAAGTTTAAATATTAATAAGGTGGTGGACAAGAATGTCCCCCCTCCCTAAAATAAAGGCGAGACAGCCTATGAAAATAACTGAAATACGTCGTTTGATTAAACTGGTAGAGTCGAGTGGAATTAACGAACTTGAAATCGAAGAAGAAGGCTCCCGTGTCAGGATAGTCAAGCAAATATCCGGTGATGGCTTGGTTCCAACGTATATAACTACTGCGCCAAGTCAATCAGAACAGGTTCCGTCTTCTGTTCAGAGTGGTTCAACGGCGATAGAGACGCCAGTGGTTGCACCGGAACCATCTCCGCCAATTACCGACAACCTTGTAAAAATCACTTCACCGATGGTCGGAACGTTTTACCGAGCGCCGTCACCGGAAGCTCCATCTTATGTGCAGATCGGCGATAAAGTAAAACCCGGACAGGTATTATGCATCATTGAAGCTATGAAGCTTATGAATGAAATAGAAGCGGAAGTATCCGGTGAGATTGTCGAGATTACCACAGAAAACGCTCAACCCATAGAATTCGGGCAGGTGATTTTTGTGATTGATTCGGGGATGTAGTCTCTGGTCTTTTGTCTTTAGACGGTCAAAACAAAAGACCAAAGACTAAAGACTAAACATTATAATTCATCAAGAAAACCTTGTTTAATAAAATATTAATTGCCAACCGCGGTGAGATTGCCCTGCGTGTCATCCGAGCCTGCAGGGAATTAGGCATCAGCAGTGTCGCCGTTTACAGTCAGGCGGATGCTGATTCACTTCATGTGAAATTTGCTGATGAAGCTGTCTGTATAGGTCCCCCCAGAGCGGCGGACAGCTATTTAAATATACCGCGTATCATCAGCGCCGCCGCGATTACGAATGCAGATGCAATTCACCCAGGTTACGGTTTCCTTGCCGAAAACGCTCAGTTTGTCAATATGTGTCTGGAGTCGGATATTTCCTTCATTGGTCCTTCGTCACAGACAATCTCACAAATGGGTGATAAAGCTTACGCTCGAAAAACAATGACTGCAGCCGGAGTGCCAATTCTGCCGGGAAGCAAGGGATTGATTGAAAATGAAAAGAAAGCGGTTGCACTGGCTTCAAAAGTCGGTTATCCGATTATTCTGAAAGCTACCGCCGGAGGAGGCGGTAAAGGAATGCGGGTTGTTCGATCAGAGGATGAACTCAGCCGCAGCTATGCTATGGCTCACGTCGAGGCGGAGATGGCATTCGGCAATGGAGGTCTCTACCTCGAACGTTTTCTCGAAAATCCCCGTCATATTGAAATTCAAATTATGGGATATACCGACGGTGACGCCATAACATTGGGCGAGAGGGATTGCTCCATCCAGCGACGTCATCAGAAGTTGGTCGAGGAAAGCCCTTCACCAGCGGTTTCACCTGAATTGCGGAGACAATTGTCCGAAACGGCGATAAAGGCAGCAAAAGCGGTTGGTTATATTGGAGCGGGAACAGTTGAGTTCCTGTTTGATAAAGGTGAATTTTTCTTTATGGAGATGAATACACGGATACAGGTTGAGCATCCTATCAGCGAAATGGTTTACAGCGTTGATCTTGTTAAAGAACAGATACGAGCTGTTGCAGGTGAACGGACTTTGAAAGGAGAACTTAAACCGAGGGGTCACGCTATTGAATGCCGTATAAATGCCGAGGATCCGGATCGGAATTTCACACCTTCCCCAGGATTAATAACAACTTGCCATATACCAGGCAGCATCGGCGTCAGGGTTGATACCCACGCTTACGCAGGATATATTATTCCACCATATTATGATTCACTGATTGGCAAGTTGATAGCCTTCGGAAATGACAGGAATGAAGCGATTAATAGAATGGAACGCGCGCTCGAAGAATTTGTAATAGAAGGGATTGCGACAACTGTACCGCTGCATAAGAAGATCGTCAGAGATAAACAGTTTATTGCAGGGGATTATGATACGACGTTTTTGGAAAGGTATTTGTAGGTTGATCCACCCCAGTTATAAATGCAACTTGTCATAGAAGAGACACAACAATGAACAAAGGTGTCAAATACGTTAAACTTATTGAGTGGTCTGAGGAGGATGGATGTTTCGTTGGTAGCTGTCCGGAGTTGTTTTATGGTGGCTGCCATGGACATAACGAGTTCGAGGTGTTTAGCGAGCTTTGCAGGATTGTGGATGAGACTATTGAACTTTACAGGCAAGATGGCAAGGCATTGCCCGAGCCGCTTTCTGGAAAAGAGTTCGTGAATGCGCTTTAAAAAATCACATAACAATGAAATCAATTCGTTTTACAAAACATGCTATCGAACAATGCGTTGAACGCTGTGCAACCGAAACGGAAGTGCGTATTGCAATAGAACGAGGTCAACATGAACAGGTTAAGAAGGGACGTGAAATGTGCCGGTTTAATTTTAATTATGCTCAATCCTGACTAGGCAAGGTATATGCTATAAAGCAAGTCGCACCTGTCATAAAGGAAGAATCCGACGAGATTGTTGTCATTACCGTTTACACTTTTTTCTTTTAAAGGAGACTAAAATGAAAATAAGCTATGACTCCGAAATAGATGCTCTCTATATTCGTTTGGTCGAGGGAGTTCACCAATGCCGCACGTTAAGACTCAATGAAGAGATAGCGTTAAACATCGGTGCAAATGAAACCTTGGTTGGGATTGAAATACTTGACGCTAAGGAAGTTCTCGGAGGGGGTGTCTTGCCGAAGGTTGTGTTGGAAAATATTAGTTTTGCTTAGGTTTCGTAGAATAATGCAGAGATGATCTATATATTGGGATGAATGGGTGTTACTCTACAAAGATGAGGATTTTCGTTCAGATACTAACTATAAAATTTTGTTATATTGCTATATTGTTCTAAAACTTAGCATTACTTTGTTAAGTATCAATATTGGTTTTTATAATTGTTTGAAGCATTAAAAGTTCCGCGTAGGGGCCGATTTATCGAGCCCTTTTGCATAAGTAGAAGGGGCTCAATAAATTGGCCCCTACGCGAAATTCGCACTTAACAAAGTAATGCTAAAGACAATATAATAAATAAATTCGGAATTAACTCATTGAATAATAATCACCTTATAGAAACAGCAAAAAAACTCCTCAAGTTCGAAAACGAAGCTATCAATAACGTTGCGGATGGACTTGGTGAGGATTTCATCAATGCGTTGAAGCTGCTGGATGGCTGCCAGGGTAAGGTTATCGTCACTGGCTTGGGAAAGTCGGGTATTGCCGGTAAGAAGATAGCCGCTACGTTTGCTGCAACAGGTGAACCGGCGTTTTTCCTGCATTCCGCTGAGGCGATACATGGTGATATGGGTGTCGTTTCTGCCGGGGACGTAGCAGTCTGCTTATCGTATTCCGGTGAGACGCGTGAGCTTATTGATCTGATTCCTCGGTTTAAGCGGTTAGGCGTTCCGATAATAGCTATGACCGGAAATACGAACTCATCACTTGCCAAACTGGCTAATTGCGTGCTCGATGTATCTGTCCCTTTGCATCCCTGGCCCTTTGGAATAATACCGACTTCTTCTAATGCCGCTACTGTTGCGCTTGGAGATGCACTCGCAGTTGCGCTGCTTGAATCCCGTGAAATAAAAGAGGAAGATTTCGCGCTTCTTCATCCGGGCGGTTTGTTAGGGCAGAAGATGTTGGTCAAGGTTAAAGACCTGATGCACACTGGGGATGAATTGCCGATTGTAAGCAGAGATACTAATATGAAGCAGGTATTGATGGAGATGACGGCTAAGCGATTGGGTGTAGCTTGTGTAATTACGGAGCGCTCAAGCAAGCTTGAGCACTCCAAGAGTGATTATTATTCTCTTGATGGAGTAGTCACAGATGGTGACTTGCGCCGGTTGTTCGAGCAGCATTCAAATCCATTAGACCTAACCGCTGCGGAAGCTATGACAATCGAACCGAAGACGATTCTGCCGGATACACTCGCCGCCAGCGCTCTGCATATAATGGAATCAAGCTCAATTACAACGCTGCCGGTAGTTGACGAAACGGGCGCATTAGTCGGTTTAATACATTTACATGACATATTAAAATTGGAGACGTCAAAATGATTCCAGTTGTGACAACTGAACAGATCCGCGAATGTGACCGGTTTACAATTGAGGAACTTGGTATTCCCGGTGTTGTCCTGATGGAAAACGCGTCCCGCGCTGCCGCTGCTGAAGCAGTCAGGATGCTGGATAATCAACCGACTGGGAAACATGTGAGGATATTCTGCGGCAAAGGTAACAACGGTGGAGACGGTTTCGCGATGGCAAGGCATCTTGGTAATGCCGGATCAAATATTGAACTTATATTATTGGGTAAAGCAAAGGATCTCAAAGGAGATGCTCTGTTTAATTGTGAACTTTTTAAGAAGCTCGACGGTAAAGTAAAAGAGGTTGATCAGGAGACAGGGTTTAATATTGAAAAAGAAAAACCTGATCTGATTATTGATGCTATCCTGGGAACCGGTTTTATAGGACCGGCGCGAGGTTTATATGCTGAAGCGATTGAGATAATAAATTCGACCGGTGTTTTAGTACTAGCGGTGGATATGCCTTCCGGTGTGGAAGCTGATACGGGAATTGCCGATGGTTTTGCTGTTAAAGCCGATAGTACTGTAACATTCGGTTTAATCAAAGCCGGTCTTTTACTGCCACCGGGACGTGAATGCGCTGGTAGGGTTACCATTGCTGATATTGGGATCCCGCCTCAAGTCGTAGAAGCGCGAAATATAGATCAGTTTATTGTTGAGTTAAACGACGTCAAGCAGCATTTACCCCGACGACATCCCGCCGATCACAAGGGGAAAGCCGGACATGTCTTTATCATTGCCGGTTCACCCGGTATGACAGGAGCAGCAGTATTAGCGGCGGAAGCTTCGATGCGCACAGGCACCGGATTGACAGTTGTGGGCGTTCCGCAATCGTTGAATCCTGTATTGGAAATGAAATTAACTGAAGCTATGACCTTGCCATTGGCTGAAAATAAACAAGGTTCTCTAAATGCAGATGCTTATGAGCAGTGTTGCGAAAAGATAGAATGGGCAAGCGTGGTGGCATTCGGTCCGGGCATCGGGCGTAATAAAGATACGGCAAAGCTGCTGGAACGATTGTTAGAAGACATTGATAAACCGTTGGTTATTGATGCGGATGGATTGAATCTGTTAGCGGATAATCCGGGTTTACTTAACAAGCTTCCTGAAAATACGGTGCTAACTCCACATCCTGGAGAATTTTCCCGCTTGACGGGGGTTTCCAATCGCGATATCAGCGCCGACAGGATAGCAATAGCTCGCAAATGGGCGGTAAAGTGGGGGATAACGGTAGTGTTGAAAGGATCACCATCGCTTACAGCTTTACCGAATGGCAACGTATATATTAACCCAACCGGCAACGCCGGTATGGCGACCGGTGGAAGCGGAGATGTTCTCACCGGCATAATCGCTTCGCTTATTGCTCAGGGCTTGAATGTCGAAAGCGCTGCCTGGATGGGGTGTTATCTGCACGGCGCCGCGGGAGACAATGCATCGGCAGAATTGGGAAAACTTGGAATGGTGGCTGGGGATATTATAAACTTTCTGCCAAAAGTAATTGATAACATAGGTGATTATTAGATTGAAGACTAAAGTATGGCTGTTTCTTGTATTATCTTATACATTAACAACATTTGGTGTTTCCTCGATAAAGAACACGAGTTTCATACCCGATCTTAGGATAGTTCGTTTTGATCTGGTTTTACATTTCATCGAGTATGGGATATTAGCCTGGTTGATTCTTAGGTATCTTGATACCATAAACCAATTGTCACCCTGGATCAGGCAGGCAACATTAGTTGTGATATTCTGTGGGGTGGTGGGAGGCTTGAATGAATTGTGGCAATTACATATTCCCGGCAGGTTTCCCAGTGTGGTTGATGGAATTGCTAATGTATTGGGTGCGGTTGTGGTTGTTTTCTTATATCGTTTGAGAAAGTGTGTTATCCATTTTGATCAGTAGATGCGACACTCCTGTCGCATGGTTTATGTCTGCAGATTACACAGATTACGCAGATTATTAGACAATAGTACGCCTGGTTTATGTCCGCAGATTACACAGATTACGCAGATTATTAGACAATAGTACGCCTGGTTTATGTCCGCAGATTTCACAGATTACGCAGATTATGCGACAAGAGTGTCGCATCTACTGACAACTCTAAACCGCTGGACTCTAAACTTTATAATAGAAATTAATAAATAAAAAATTGGAGGTTTAAATGGCACGAGGTGTAAACAAGGTTATCCTGATTGGAAACCTAGGTAAGGACCCTGAACTCAGTTATACGCCGAATGGATTGGCAGTGACTCGTTTATCGCTTGCCACCACTGAAAAACGCAAGAACAAAGAAGGTGAGTGGGTTGAGTCAACCGAATGGCACCGCCTTAAGATGTTTGGTAAGAATGCTGAAAATGCTGGTCAATATCTTACCAAAGGGCAAACAATTTATGTTGAGGGTAGGATTCATTACGATTCATACGAAAAAGAAGGCGTTACACGCTATACCACCGAAATAATCGTCTTTTTATTTAATATGCTCAGTCGTCGTGACGAGGGAAGCTCAACTTATTCAGCTCCACCACCACCCCCACAGGAAACAAGTCCTGCGCCACCACCCCCTCAAAATCTTCCGGAGGAGGATATTGAGGATGATCTGCCGTTCTGATTCAGAATAAATGGAAGTTCAGAGTTCATGCTTTAATTTGTAGTTTCTTTTAGGAAGTCACATTAGAAGCGTGAACTCTGAACGGTTTTCATATTTCGCCAGTCCAATCTTTCTTGAATTTTGCCTTGCGAGCATATTTTGTTTTGCTCCCCATATCCGTAGTCGGTTTAGGCATAGGACGACGCATCATTTCTTCAGCAATCTTGAAGTTTTTTATCGGAGCTTTAATTCTTGTAATCTTTTTACTTTTTCTAATCATCGTTTTCTTCTCTTTTTACCTGTATATTAACTCCATTTTGTCATTCCCGCGAAGGCGGGAATCCAGGAGAAACAATAGATTATCTAGATTCCCGCCTTCGTGGGAATGACAAGGGGGTGGGCTTCAATGACAAAAGAGGGGCTTTTCGGACAGAAACTAAAAAAAACTTTGCCACGAAGAATTATTGGTGACGTATCCATTATTTTTGAGCTTTTAGCAATGATTTCGTTTAGGCTACAAACGCCCAGAGTAATTTCCGGCTGATCTCGTCCAACTTATCAGGATCGTCTATAAGAAACAAATCTCCTGCTACGTCCCGGATCAGTAGTCCTCCACCTGGAAGCGCCTGGGGCCAATCATCCAATTTCGTCTGGAATTTTCGTTTCCCCTGGGCAGTCCGAGCTTCCCAAGTTCGAACTTCGAAATCCTCCTTGAGACTTTCGATCTGTGTTATCTCAAGAACAAAACCTGCTTCCGCCAGCGCTTTTTCGATTGCTTCCCGCGATTCCTGCTCAAGATCATTCAGATTATTAATCAGAGCGACTTCCTTCTCATCTGAATCCCTCAGCGAGATATAGCGATCAGGTTCGCTCCAGGGGAAACATTTTGTAATCTGTACTGCGGTAGCTTTTCCATTATTGCTCAACCACAGTTTGCCATCGGAACGCCATTCTATCTTTAATGATTCAGTCATTGTTTATCCTTTTTGAAATTATTTCCCCCTTCTGTCATTCCCGTTCCCTACTTGTCATTCCCGCGAAGGCGGGAATCCAGGCGAAGCAATAGATTATCTGGATTCCCGCCTTCGCGGGAATGACAGAAGGGGAGACGATCAGACACTATATTGATTAAACGGGATATTGTAAAAATCATAAAGTGGCAGACAAGAATGTCCGCCCTCCCTGGTGTCCAAAATCCAATATCAAACTGCATAAGCTTCATGCAATTCCTGCTGCATCTTTTGCAACTTGGTATAGGTGCCATCCGGATTACTGAGCAATTCGGAATGAGTACCTTCTTCAGTAATCCGACCGTCTTCGATCACTATCAGACGGGTCGCATTTCGCAAGGTCGATAACCTATGCGCAATAGCAAACACTGTGCGGCCGGCGATTAAACGATCTAACGCTTGCTGAATATTACGTTCGGTCTCGGTATCTACGCTGCTGGTTGCCTCATCCAGGATCAGGATGCGTGGATTGCAAAGTACTGCCCGCGCAATCGAAACCCGCTGGCGCTCACCACCCGATAGTGTATGACCTCGCTCACCAATGATAGTTTCGTAACCGTGTGGGAGCTTGAGGATGAAGTCATGAGCGTTGGCTGTCTTCGCCGCTTCGATCACCCTTTCCATACCGGCATCCGGCTGACCATAAAGAATATTCTCCAGAATTGTGCCGTGGAACAGATATGGATCCTGCAGCACCATTCCAACCTGACGCCGGAAATGACCGGTATCCAGATTGTGAATGTTAACGCCGTCAATCAGAATTTTTCCACCGGTTACGTCATAGAAACGCGCTATCAGGTTAGTGATAGTTGTTTTACCGGCGCCGGATGGACCGACGAGACCGATCATTTCACCAGGCATAACGTTAAACGAAATCCCTCTGATGATTTGCCGGATACCATCGTAAGCAAACGTCACATTTTCAAAGGTTACGCGTCCTTGTAATGGTTCCAACCGGACTGGTTCAATCCGGTCTACAATTTCCGGTTCCGTATCCAGCACTTCAAAGATGCGGTGCGCTGAACTTGTTGCCCGGTTCATCATCCGTGCCATCAAACCGATGGTCTCAATAGGCTGGAGATACATCCCCATATAAAGCAGGAAAGTAACAAACGTTCCAACCGACAGGCTTGTACCCTGCCCGAAGACTCTCGGCAGAGCAAACGCCCATACGGACAACGTTATGATATGTATTCCCATCAGCAGAATAGGCCAAAATTTCGTCCAGACGTCGTGTATATGGTTAAAATGAGCCACACATGACATATTCCTGCCGTCGAAGCGTTCCTTTTCGCGATCTTCCTGGTTGAAAGCCTTGACCACACGCATACCGGGAATGGTATCTGATAGCACCGCCGTCATATCCGACCATTTCCGCCAGGCTGATATGAACAATCGCTGCATCCGGCTGCCGTGTGCGAAGACTGTCCAGAGGAACAACGGTATCGGCAGCGTCAGAATAAGCCCAAGCTGCCAATCCATTGTCATCAACACCGTCCCGAGACCTAACAGCATTATCACAGACAGCGAAACCTCAACCACGCCAAATGCGATGAATTCCCATAACCTGTCGGAATCACTGCTGACACGGCTTATCAAACTGCCGGTTTGCTTCTTGGAGAAGAAACTGAGACTTAGTCTCTGCAAATGTTCATATATATCACGACGCAGGTCACCGGCAACGAGTTCTCCCAATACGGACATCTTGTGCAGTCTAATCCACATACAGAACACTCGCAGGATGTATGTCAACGCCAATGCACCGATAATAACCCATGCCGTATACATTGCTGCTTCGTAATCAATTTTACCATTCTGAAATGGTTTGATTACCTTATCAATAACATAACCGGTAAGATAAGCCGGTAATAGACTGACAAGCGTCATTATTGCCGCCGCAACCAACCCGAAGGACAAGCGTTTACGGTAAGGTGTAAGATAACCCATCAACCGCCAGACAACCGCCATCTTGTTTGCTGCTACCGATGCTTGAGCTTCCTTGATGGGTTGTGTCATTGCATCGGAGTAGGCTTCCTTAGCTTCCTTGTCAAAGCCAACGGTATGTCCTTTGATACGTTGCTCGATGATGAACTTAATGTTCTCCATTGCCCGTCTCTGGCGGTGAGTATAATGCAGTACCGCCAGGGGAGGTTCATCAGGTTCACCGAACAGCGTCAGATTGGTGCAGCTTAGGCACGGAGTTTCCTGAACAGTCTGGATTTGGGACAGCTCGATGTTTTTGATTTCACCGTTATCCCGACCGGAATCGCTCACGATTGATATGTGTTCAGAGCCCAATGCAATCCAGGTATGAGTTAACTTCAACGAGGCATTCAGATCTGCCATCGCATAAAGCTGAACGGGGCCGTTATTCCATTGTTTTTCTATTTTATCCCGTAAACCGCGAGGCATCTCACTCGGTTGATCTGTATAACGGGATATTAACTCTTCGTTGGTACAATTTCTTTTTGCTAACATTTGAAAATCCTTTAACTGCCAAAAAATAAAAATGCCTTCCGAGGCGAAGACCCCGGAAGGCAAGATTGCCTACCATATCTTATATATTTAGGGGGTTCTCTCCGCATAGTATAGTCCTTTAATTGCATCGAATCGATCATTAGGTAACAGATTCGGGCAAGTCCAGACTCCACCCATGTCAATGACGGATGTAATGTGCTGGATTTGAATTATTTTGACCATTTAGAGAAAACTCCTGTAGAGTTATTAGATTAATTTTCTTTATTAAGGTGAAAATATATAAACGAAATTCCTTGATGTCAAGGTTTATTTTGATTTATACTAAGGTTTACTGATAAACTCCCGATAAATCGTTCCCACGCTCCAGCGTGGGAACGAGATATCCTATCTTTCACATTTTCACACTTTTTCACTTTCCCACTCACTTCATCATCGTCATCTTTTTTACCTTTGTAAACCGTCCCGCCTGAATCCGGTAGAAGTACAAACCTGATGATACCTGCGTACCTGTTGATGTCTTTCCATCCCAGATCATTGTGTGGTATCCGGCGCGCATTGACTCGTTGAGTAATGTTCTGACGCGGCGTCCCATCAGATCATAGATAGCGATCCTGACGAGTCCGTCTTCCGGCAGACCGTAGCGGATCTTGGTTGTGGCATTGAATGGGTTGGGGTAATTCTGCGCCAGGAAGTAGTCTTCGGGGATCATCGGCGGAGATTTGTAGGCGTCCCCGGTAAGCATCGCTAACAGTTCGTCCGTGTGCTCGCGGTGCGTTGGAAAGTCCGCCGGGCAAAGCTCGGAGTAACGACCCGGAACTGCCTGCTGACGGTTTTGAGGATCGCGCCGACGCCACTCCTCAGCTTCGAGGTGTAGTGTGCCGATGTCAATCACGGCGAAGATGCTGTCGGCGAGGCAGTCGTGGTTGCGGACGATCTCCTCGAAGCCGCGGATAGCCTCGTCGTAGCGATGTAACGCTGCCATTGCCCACAACGCTATCCGCCGCGCCTTCCAGGCTAAGCCCCTCGCCGGGCAGGTGCGAGCCAGGTTGTCGCTGTAGCGATTGAAGTCGCTCAGTTGATTGTCTCGCTCATCACCCTCGAACTGTCGTCTAATAAGCCAGAAGAGCCGGTCCAGCGCCACCGGAGCTGCTGCGCTGCCAGGATGACGGATGATGATGCGACGGTATTCGTCGATAGCTTCGCGCGGATGCTCGTCTTCGACAGCGAGGGCGTTGCGCAGGTCATTCTGAGCTTGCAGGCTGTTTTCTGAGATGCGGTTGCCGGGATCAGGATCGAGCAGAAGATTGCCTATTTCTTCGCGTTCAAGCATACCATACTGTCCGGCACCATCGGTAGGTGTATAGATTACCGTATTCGGACCATAGACCAACGGCAGCGTAGTATCCGGATCATCGCTGCCCCAATAGTTGCGTTGAGCGAAGAACGTATCCAGCGTCGTGCCGGTGATATAGATAATCGTGTCGTCTTCGGTGTTGAAGTTGTTATGCCCGTAGTCGAGTATTGGATACGAGTTATCCCAGTAAGTCTCATGATCCGAGTTGTCAGTGGTGATGTTGGCTGCGTTTTCGGTTGAGCTGTACAAGATCGGGTAGGAACCGTTGGCGCCGTAGATGCCGTATCCACCGTTGAAAGAAGAGGCGCTTTTCAAGAATTTCGGTGAGCAACCAAAATAACGAACACCAGCTTGAGGACCCATACCTGTAGATGTTGCGTTAAGGTTGAAATCGGAATGTTTTATGTATGATGAAGCGTCGACGTTGTAAACATAAAGACCGCTCTTTTTGCTGCGTTGGAAGGTGGAGCTGTCTATGCAGGCATAGCAGTTGTAAAAGTATCCACCGTCGGAACCGTTGTTGTGTACATTGCAGTTTTCGATTGTAATGTTACCACCTGAGGCAAAGATTCCTTCTTCTTTGCAGTAAGAGAATTCACTGTTTTCTATATAAGTACTATTGCCGGTTGATTTGCTGATATTCAGACCCTTTTCCAGATGTGTAAATTTGCAATGGATGAGGCTGTCACCACTGCTGCCCATTAACTTAACAAGACCATCTTTATCGCTGTTAAGGCAAGTGAAAACTATTGTTGAGTCTCCAGTTGAATCAGGTTTGCCGATCGCTGTAAGAGCGCCGTTTACAATAAGCTTACCCTCATCGGAAAACATAATCTGCGCACCTGGGGAAATTGTAAGTCTCGCTGCTACGTTGACATATATCGTTGTATCAATAAACACAACACCTGAAATGGTTGTATCTGAATCGAAATTACCGCCATAATTTACAAAATTATCCATTACCATAAATAGCCTGCCTTCTGCAGGTTTCAGCCAATACTGAAAATCAATGTCATCGCCAATACCACTCGCAACAATATCACCGGTCGCTACATCTCTTACAGTAAATTGATGATTATAGGGTGCAATATGCAATTCACAATTCACAGTTCTATCATCATGCCCATGAACACTGCCGTCACCGTAACATCTGCGATTAACCAAAGCAAAATATCTTATACTATTAGACGTAAAAGTTCCTACCTGAACCCAAGTATTAGAACGTAAATCCGTTGTCCATGCCCATTCCTGTCCAAATAAAACAGAATCTTTAGAAGTGATGTTATGTACAAAATCAATATCCTCGTTTTCTGCTTCTGCTGCGCACTCAGAATAATTCCACCTCAATCGGGCTAGTGTGGCGTCTATTGAATGGATATAATCATTAAACTCCTTGGCAGCATCCCATTTCGGACTCTCCCAAAGCCAGCCTAATTCAAAGCCATCCCTTTCCCAGGTTTGGTCCTCCAACATATACAACATACTTGCAGCTGCAAAAAGATCTACTTCTTCCATCAAATGATCATCCTTATCACTGGTATCCTGACAAAGCGTAACCAAACCGCTGCAACTCGCTCCGTTCATATATTCAAATCTCGGATGACTGAATGGTGGATCGGCAAAATAGTCGCCATCTTTTTTAGAATAAAAAGGGGCATAGTATGAATATAAAAATCCTTTAGCGCCGAAAGTCATCGCCAGGAACCCTTGACACTTGATCATCCTTGGAGTCGGCTCGCCAAAGCCTTTAATATCCCAAACTTCATCATCATTATTCCACTTCAACCACCCTGAGGATTGAATTCCGGCGTGTAGTGGTATACCCTTCGTCCTTGCCGCTTCAGCGGCATACCGAATACCATGATTGTTAAAACCGTTAATTTCATCAGGATAATAGTGACCATTAATATATTCATCCCAAGCGTCCTGAATTGATATCCCCTGTACATCTACTTCGCCTAATTCATCCAAACCATCGTATGATTTTTCCCAGTGCCACCAATCGGTGCTGTCTGGACGGTTTATGTTCCACCATATACAGAATTGATCAAAGTACAACGCATTAACATCCGTATCATCAATAAAATCACCAATATCTTCTCCATTTGTAAAAGGAAATTCAGCCGTATAAGTATAATTGACAGGATTAACATTCTGGAAATTCAGATTGAGAGAAACCGAATTGTCGAAGTAATCCGCCAAAACTCTGTACGTTTCAAACGCGTAGGGATACGGCTCCTTACATATCCAACCAATCATTGTCCTGCATAATCTACGGTTAAATACTGCCCACCTTTCCATCCAATTGCGGAAATGATCGCTATCGGTATCGATGTCATCGGAATAATCGTCGAAAATACAGCTATGCCGATAGGATTCGTATTTAATTTTGTTAATCAACACCTCTCCGGCATCCGGATTCCCATGCCATTGCAGCCAGAATTTAGCATAAGTTGATTTGAACTCAATGTCATCAGTATCGAATGTTATCCATTGCCAGGTAGTATCTAAATCATCACTTGTTAATACATACGACACGGTATCAGTATCACTATTAGTGTATCTGAGTTTGAATGTAAGGATAGGATCATTACCATTTGCACAATCGTTCAATTTCCTAACTGAAAATTCAATCTTTCGGCTATCCTGACCTGAGAATGCTTTCCATCGAGGAACCGCAGCACACGGTCCAATGATGTATCCATTGTGGGTCTGGTTTGCTATCCAGACATCGCCTGAATCTGGATCATCATAAGGAGAATCAAGATAAAGTGCATTCCCAAGCTCACCTTGAAAGAAATTTACGTCATTAATTAGTACTGCGCCACCCGACCAATCCGATTTCCAGGCATAACCAACATTGAACTTCTCAATAAGAGTGTCATTTGCATCAAAAACGTTAATAATCCCACCCATCGGCAGACATTGAAGGTCTAAGTCGGCGAGAATATCGGGATATCGTGTTACATCCATATCCAGCCACTGTCTCTCTTCAAATACATAATCAAACCCACCACGCGGCAATGACGCATAGAAAAAGTTGCTGTCATTAAACACGGGATGAGGAGCCCGAATTTTACTTGTTCCCTGGTTAATGAATAAAGAGGGGAACCAGATTGTGCTGGGACCTCCCTCAGTGCCGATCATAATCTCATCGGCATAGAGGTCTGAAACAGCATCGAACATAAAACCAAGTCCGATAACCAGTAGAATAACGAGAGTGGTTTTGACGGTTCTCATTTTTCTGTCTCCTTTTTTTTAGTTTAGAGTTCACGCTTCAGCGTGTTGATTTTAAAATATCAGGATAAACTATGAATTTCTATTTATTCAAAGATAATTAGGGTCTACTGAAGATCCCATTTTTGTCATTCCAGCGAAAGCTGGAATCCATAAGTGAACATGATAAATCCTTGTAAAAACTGGATTCCAGCTTTCGCTGGAATGACAAAATGAGGGAAATACCATAGAACATTTGAGTTTTTCAGTAGTCCCTAATTACAGAGACGAAATAAAAAAGAGAATCACTTCACACAAACAACCTTCTTAACCCTCCTGACATTCTCAGAATCCAAGACAATAAAGTATATTCCCGCCGAATGGGATTCCCACGTTAATCGGTGACTTCCCTTTATAACATATCTATTCTCAAGATTTCCAATCAATCTTCCTTTAATATCATATATTCCAAGGAGAACATCTCCTGAATTCTTAATATCATAGCTAATTGTAACTTTATCATTAAACGGATTAGGATAAGCCTTGAGAGAAAGAGAATAATCGTCCGGTGAAATATCAGTATCAACATCAACCACCCAATCTTCATTACCCGCAAAGATAACAAAAGGTTTACTACTATCTCTCTTAAAAATCCTGATCACAAAATCATCGATCCTGTCTCCATTGTAGTCGCCAACAGCACCTAAATATTTCCAGAAGCGGAAATATTCTCCGTCATATTCACGCTCAGAATCAATATAGATATCCGCTTCACCATCGATCCATCTCGATCCGAAATGAATCATAATCTCACCCATATACGCCGGACTAGCTGTCATAACGGTTACAATATCCCCTTTCCCATCACCGTTAAAATCACCGCCAGCAATATCACCAACATCGCGCCATAGTCTACGATGACCTTCCAGTTCAAGATCGGGTTCCATATCGGGTTCTTCGCTCCCGAAAAAGATCGAAAAACCATCGTCTTCGAATCTTTCATATCGTTCTGTCCAATATATCCCCCAGTCATCATAACCGTCATCGTTCACATCAGACAGCATAGAAAATCCAAACTGCATTATCTTCTGGGTATATCGGCCTTCAAAGTGATCTTCACGAAATTCAAAGACTGGAATCGTGTCCATTTCTTCACCACCAATGTATAGATAGTAGTAGTACTTCCAGCGAGGAGCACCCTCGCGACTTTCCATAGACCTATAGAGTATATCATCGTATCCGTCACCGTTTACATCATAACCACTGGAGTAGTCAGAAGGCTGGAAAGGAGTTCGATATGATACCTCCCAATCAGGTATTGTATCGAAATTTTCCCCGCCAAAGAAAACCTGAAGCTTGTGAGTTGTATCATCTCTTTTAGAGGAAATAATATCATGAAAGCCGTCTCCGTTGATATCTGCCTGTCGAGTATTGTGACCCGAACCTACGAGGAATCCATCCCCATTTCTACTCATCAGGAGCATCTCCGGATCGTTATCAAGATTCTCATTGCTTTCATAGAGAGATAACTGGCAGTCGTAGTCTCTCTCTTCCCGCCTGCCCCAGAGATATGCAGGGATGGTGAAAAAAGTATTACGATTGGGTAGTATCCGACCAAGGTGCATCAGGGTCCTACCGAAACGTATCGGATTTCCTTCAAGTCCACCATTATAGGTGAATGCAATATCGAATTCATCCTCTATGTGTTCAGCGCCATAGTACAACTCAACCCTTGCGCTGTCGTAGTTGCGAATCAACAGATCGTCTTTGCCGTCCAGATTCGCATCACTGACACAACAGAAGTCCGTCATCGAGTTGCGTCCCGCTTCTACTACGCCGATGACCTCCGGGAGGTCGTAAGCAATTGCAATTAAAGGAAAAAGAAGGGTTAATAGGATTGTTATTGTATGTTTATTCATTGTTTATCCTTATATAAAGTTTACAGAAATGTATATTGATTGTAATAGTACAATGGAATCAACGTTATTAAAATGATCTGGGTAGCAAAATTATTAAGATTAGAAATTCTATGA
>JAVCDD010000097.1 GCA_030765125.1 Candidatus Hatepunaea meridiana | reverse complement strand
TTAGATCATCCTGTTGTATTGTGATTTTTGGAAATCGCCTTTATTTTTTAAAATGAAAAGTCGTTTTTGTTAATAGCCACGATTCCTGCTCCTTTTTGGAATGTTGTTGTAACTAACTACAATATAAAAAATTATGGGTCGGTTTCTATACTAAAAACCCCTTAAAAACGCCCAATTTCTATGGTGCGAAACTTCAGTCATTACTTACCTCCGTTGTTTGTTTCTTCATTTATGACCCCATCTAACATACTGACAATCCTGTCTGCAAACCCTAACAATCTTGGATCGTGGGTTACCATTATTACCGTTTGTCCTTGTTGGGAAAGCTGAAACAGGAGTTCAACAATCCCTTGACCTGTCTTAGTGTCAAGGTTGCCGGTTGGTTCATCAGCCAGTATTAATGATGGTCCGCCGACCAGCGCTCTTGCCATAGCCACCCTCTGCTGCTCACCGCCGGACAACTGTGTAGGTACATGATTCATCCGTTCGGAAAGCCCGACTTTCCCCAGCGCTTCCTTAGCGAGTTCATTCCTTTGTACATCCGGTATGGAACGGTATAGGAGCGGTAGCATTACGTTACGCAAGGCGGTAGCACGAGGCAACAGATTAAAATTCTGAAAAACAAACCCGATTGTACTGTTTCGAACATACGAACGTTGGTCATCATCAAGGTTACTGACCTTTTGCCCTTTGTAATAATAGTTTCCATCATCAGGACGATCCAAAAGCCCTAAAATATTCATCAATGATGATTTGCCGGAACCAGAAGGTCCGGTTACAACCAGGAAATCACCCTCGTTTACTATTAGATTAACACCTCTTAGAGCATGAACTAATACCGATCCCATCGGATATCTTCTATGGATGTCAACCAAATTTATTAACTGTTCGTCTTTCAATATTAAATCAATAATGAGTTCTCTTTAGAAATAGAGTTTAGAGTTCGCATTTCAGTGTGTCTTAAGTTCAGAGTTCGCACTTTAGTGTGTTAGTATTAGAATAAATAATAACTTATCCTACTCACTGGAAAAGTAATCTGAAGATTGAACTCTAAACTCGCTGAGAAGACACGCTGAAGCGCGAACTCAAACTTGTGTTCACCTTAATACTATCCCAGTCGCCAATTCCAATTCACCAAGCGCCGTATAAAACTCCGTTTCCAATCGGATCTGATCGTTCTTAGCTTGAATGAAGCTTAACTGTGCTGCCCCTAATTCTATAATGGTTGCGCTGCCAAGACGATACCGTTCCTGCTCAAATTTCAGTGTTTCTTCCGCCCAGTGGCTGTTTTGAGCGGCGACTTCAGCTTGTTCGTACAATGAAAATAATCTATCGGCAGCCACCCTCACCTGGTGTTGAATATCCCTGGAATTTTCATAAACGGAAAACTCCGCCTGTTGCTGACGTACTCTCGCTTCCTGTAACCGTAATTCTCGAGTGAAGCGGTCGAATAGGTTCCAGGATATTGTTAATCCAACCTGACTGTATCTACTACGAGGTTTAAGTGTAAACGCTGTATTAATCCCTGATTGTTCCGAGCGTCGATGATAATAGGATGTCGTTAATGCAGGCAGATATTCACCTTTGGCGGATAAACGATCATTATTAGTCATTTGAACGGTCAACTCAGTTGACACAATATCTCCGCGTGCTTTTCTACCTTCTGTGATCAATGAGTCAATATCCCACCCAATCTTAAATGGTGGTGTAAGTTTAGCAAGCGTATAAGTAGTGTCGAGGGGCAGATCTATCAGGATATTAAGCTCTTCCGAAGTCCTCTTCGCATCGAATAATGCAGATAAACTATCGCTTCGCGCTCGACCGAGGTCGACCTCAGCTTGCAGAACGTCGCGTCGTGTTACCGAACCGGTCTCAAATCGAACTTGAGCGAGGTGCAGTTGAAGCCGACGCTGTTCGATAACCTTTCCCGCAAGATCGAACCAGCGATCAGCAGCAATTGCATTTGAAAAAGCCCTGGTAATCTGAGATCGCAACAGGGACCGTTCGTACTTAAGGCGGCTATTTCTGATCTTTTCGTTTAAGACGGTGTTCTTAAAATTAAAGTAGTTGCGTCCACCTCTGAACAGTGTCTCATCAACTCTTAGATAGAAGGCTGAATTACGGTTTCTACCTTCTGAAATTAAACTATCGGGACGCGTGGCAACTGAACCATCCGGCAAAACGAAAGTTGGATAGTAATACTTCGATTGCTCAATACTGAAACTAGTCGAAACCGAAGGCAGAAATTGCCCCCACGCAGCAAGCGATGCCGGTAGATCGAGTTGCTTCTCCAGTGTGACACTTTGCAGCGAAGGATTACGCTCCAAACCCCAATTAATGCATTGGTCGAGTGTGATTTTATCCGACGACAATAATGGGGTTGTTAGTAGTGATACGCTTGATAAAAGAAAAAGAAGTAGGTATTTAAGTTTCATATACTTTTAATTCGTGATAAATTATCGAATTTACGTAATTTAATAATTTACAGTTAAGATGACAATCGTTTAAGCGGTAAACGTTCAAGAGAAGGTAAAAAATGAGGACTGTAGGTAAAGAGTTGCTTGTGCGAGTTCAGAGTTCAGAGTCCAGGCTGTTTTAAGTTCAGAGTTCAGCCTTTAGGCTGTTTTGTATTTAGCGCAAAACAGCCTGAAGGCTGGACTCTGAAATTTTTATTTCTCAAGTTCCGCAATTATATTGTTTTGGGTTTGAATCAGCGATTCAGCGACAAAGATTATAAACGGCTCTGTGTTTCCTTTATCTGCTTCAGTAAGAGCTTCAATATATAAACGTCGTTGCTCATTTCTGATAACCGCGGGAGAGTATCTTCGTTTCATAAATATCAGGTTCATCAGTATTCTCGCTCCTCGTCCATTTCCATCATCAAAGGGATGAATGCGAACAAAATTATAATGGGCAACTGCACCTACGATTATCGGATGAAGTTGTTCTATATTCTGATCTATCCAGGCACACAACTGTTCCATTTCACCGGATACTTGCAGCGGATCGATGTAATGGTGTATTGTGCCGTCTAACTGTAAAACGTGATTGGGGAAGTTTTTATACTTTCCTGGTGTCGCTGGTTTTCTTACTCTCTGACCGTTTGGATCTAAAGCTTCAGTATGAGTTACTCCAGCTAATAGTAAAGCATTAATTTCCTTAATTAAACCCTCGCTGATTTGCCTGTTGTCATTGATAACGTCCTGCAGGAAATCGATAGCCTCGCCATGGTTGCGAGCATCTAAGAAGTCCTTGAGTGGCTTTCCTTCAACTGTCAATCCGTGCTGGAGGAAGAAGGTTGTTTCATTGTATGTTAGTGTGCTTCCTTCAATAGCGTTTGAGTTGTATGTCCAGTTTATTTTTAATTTCTGCTGGATGGTTTGCCAGATTGCCTGGTTTATTGGTCGATAGTTTTCAATTAGGATATTTAGTTGAGTTGCTTTGTCTAAATACCTATTAATTTCAGTGGTTTTGGGAGGTGTGTAGTAAGGATTCATATTTCTTTATTCGGTTATGCCTTTAGCTCAGCAATGTATAAACCTAATAACACCGGAGTAGCGAAGCTTGCTGCGCGTCCACTTAACAATACCGGAGTAGTAAAGCTTGCTGCGTTCTTGCACTGTGGCGCAT
>JAVCDD010000182.1 GCA_030765125.1 Candidatus Hatepunaea meridiana | reverse complement strand
AATGTATAAACTTAATAACACTGGAGTAGCGAAGCTTGCTGCGTTCTTGCACGGTGGCGCATGCGTGTCTGCTTGCGAGCGCGCAGCAAGCTGCGCTACTCCGGCTGAGCTAAAGGCATAACCGATTTGGTTTTTATAATTGTTTGAAACATTAAAAGTTCCGCGTAGGGGTCGATTTATCGAGCCCTTTTGCATAAGTAGAAGGGGCTCAATAAATTGGCCCCTACGCGAAATTCGCACTTAACAAAGTAATGCTACCCTCTTACCGAAATACTAAACCTGAACGTGAAATTCTGCGAACTGGTTTTTCCTGTTAATAATGATCGCTGAACGGCATACTCATATTGGAAATTACCCTTGACGGTTTGAGAGAAGCTATAGTCAATTGATGGATTAATCGACCAACCAGAATCTTCCCTGTCGGGATTATCGGGATCGAACTTGGCACCTTCCGTTGAACTCTCCGTCCGGTTCTTTCGATATGAATAGGTCATTGAAAACGTGGTGTTGTTTTTGAAACGGCGGTTCTTGAAGGGCCATACAGGTATCGGAATACGGAATCCCTTGCGTGAATTGTAACTTCCTCTTAATCGTATTTCCTGCGTTCCACTCTTGGTTTTTCGTTTGCCAATGCGCTGATCACTCACCGATTGACTCATATTGTAATTAATATCTGTGCTTACATTACCTTTCCAGGTAAACGAAATCCCCAACAGAGGCGAGAAGTTCTTTTCATACTCTACACTCTGCGTTACTTTCGCAGAGTCAGCATCATATCTGTTCCAGTTCTCACGTTGACTACCTGAGAAGGAATTGTCAAGTGAGACTGAAGAGGCAAGTTTCTCTAATAAAGGCAGCTTTTCCCAGCCTGACCACTGTATCGACCAGTTGACTGCTGGAATTGACTTGATCGTTACACCATCAGAAGCGAAGGACTGCCACACGGTTTTCGAGTAACTTCCGGACTCAGTCTGCCCGACGGTTCGCGACCAACTATAATCGTAGTCAAAACTTCTTACCGACAGGTTTTGTGTGATGTTTAATCCGGAACGAAATCTATGTCCATCAGATCGTGTGAAGTTATCCGCATAATCAAATCCCTCCACCTTCTCTAAGTCAGGATCACGGGTTAAACCAAGCCTGTACTTCCAACCGGCATGACCAAACCCAATTGCAGGATTCTGGACTCTGTTGTTTAGACTATAGTCCCAACTGATGTCACTCAGGCGATTCAAGAAACCTCTCAGTAATATTAGCGGGTTCTGCGGCGGGCGGGTTGGTTTTTTTTCTTCAGTTTTACTGGTATCAGTTAAAGATTCATCTTCGGGCAATCCTTCCTTATCACCATCAGGTTGAAGTTCCGTTCCTGGTTCCGGTAGTTTACTAAAACTTTCCATCTCCTCAATCATTGCAGGAGACATTCCCCGATTATCCCCAAACTTACTCTTGGAACCACCTGATCGAGGTTGCTTCTTCGATGGGTCATTATCATCCCACATCGGAGAATATCCTCCATCGTCATTTAAATCAGGAATTTTCCCTGTCTTAGCGCTTGCGTCACCCCATGAGCGCATTATCTGCGGTAATTTTAATGTTAAATTGGTTGAAAATCGGCTGTCTACACTGACCTGACGGTTGCCGGGACCATAGTTTCTATTCGACCAGGTCCAGGTATAACGCGGGTTATAGCTTGCATTCATGGACAACCAGCTCACAAAGGATGGATTGAAGTTTGTTGAGAGGTTCTGGCTGAAGCTGTTATCAATAAAAGAAGTTCCAAAGACCTTCCAGAACAACTTATCCTGAATCCTTTCAATATCTTCTTCAAGCGCATCCAACCATTTAGTCGAATCTAATAGACCGTCTTCATCTCTGAATTGACTTAAACTATCGTTATAGTACGTCGGCATATTTATATCGCTTAGATTCAAGGCAATAAAATAACGTGTGGAATCGGCTCGAATACGATCTGCTCTAACAGTCTGACCGAATCCTAAACTTAATGAAGTAACAGGTCTGAAATCAATGTTGTATGAACGGTCAGCAGAGAGTGAGTAAGGATTTTCTTCATCCGGTCGGTTCCAGCGTCGCGTCTTCCCCATTGATTCTGTAGCACTGACATTAGTTCTGAAACTTGACGGCAGCGGTCGCAGTTTACTTTCGTAAACCTTGTTAAGCAGCCATAGATTCTCAGCCCAGCTTAGCCAACCAATTTCCAGCGGATTCTCAAAGGACAAGTCATAACTAAGATTACCTTTAACGTCCCGTTCAATATCATACATATAACTTGATGATTTACGATAATTCTTGGAATAACTTAGATTACTCAGTTTAATCCGTTCAATCGTATATCGCGTAAACGGGTTATTGGACAGCTTGCTCTTTGAGGCGCTGAAGGCATAAGAATACCTTTTATCGGTTGATATTTGTGAATCTATCGGTTTCTGGAATTCCGGATCATCAGAATAACGGTCATTGCTTTTAAGGTTATTGAGGAACATTGACCAAATATCAATACTTTCATCGGTAAGCGAGGTCAACAGAACGTCGCTGTTGGTTTGATACTTAGGTATCTCTACTTTCTGGTTGAAATTGAAGCTTAAAGGCAACCTTACGTTCCATTGAGGATTGAACAGCGCATCCAATCTAAGACCGATATTAACGCGTCCGGTGAGGTAATCCTTGTTTTGACCGACACGTTTGCTGATGCTATGAAAATCCGCTTGAGTCTGATTCACATTAGCATTTATGGTCAGGATGTCTCTTGCGATCTTAAGGTCCATCGAACCCTTTGCCGCCCAGCCGGGATCGTTATGAATGTCGGAAACACGCAATTCGTCAACCCATACCTCAACGCCATCTTGTTCATAGATGTCCCTGCCATGGTTCTTAATGCCGAGTGAGAAGAAGCGGATTTCACCTATTGAAGGCATTCCCACAACTCGAATCATAGCGCCATCCGGCAGGATGTCATAATTGCGGAGTGAATCTTTTTGACGCAGGAAATTCAACGATGTCAAACGGTCGAAATCGATTATTACTTCATTGTCTTCCCAGCCTGATTGCAGTCGTTTTGAGTATTCATAATACTTCAAATCAGGATCATGACCGAAGCGAAAAGATAATTCAAGATCGCGGTCGCGCCCATATCGATCCTTCATATATACAAACATCTTGAGTCGGCGGTACTCCATCAAGTCCATTTTCTGCTGATTGGACAATAGCTTTATTACCTCACCGGTTTGACCTCTAAGCAATCGATTGACCTTTAATACCAGCGATTGTTCCTTCGATCTCAGATTAGTAATAGGATCAACCTCACCGGAGACACCCGGAGGAGGCTCGTAATCAGGGTTGTCATCGGTGTTGACAACTGATACGCTAACCGGGTCCATCATCTCGCCTCTGTCATCACGCAGCTCAACTTCCTGCCACTCGTTACCCACAATGTCAATCTGACCGATCATCAACCATACCGGACGGTTGAAACCAGTGAACCAGACTCTGGCATACTCGAGCGAAGTCATTGAAGGACGACCAACAACCAAAGTATCAGTAAGAGGAATTCTATACAACCGCCAGCCTTTTGTATTATCCAGCCCACCTACAATATACTTGTTGGCATCTCGTTCAGACAGGTCAATCCTGTATCTGTAGAAATCATTGGCGTGATCAATGTTGGTGTCGTTGTTCAGGTCTTCCGAATCAGGATAACGTCCTCCCTCATCTTCAATGTTCCCCTCCGTGCCGTTAATATGCGAGTAATCATTCTTATGACCTCTATCATAATACCAATCGTCATAAGAGGGTAGTAATCTTCCATCACCGTTCACATCAATCATATCCAAAGGATCATCCGCATCCAATGTGTCGATACCGGTATCCTCATCTTTAGTCAGAATACCGTTGCCGATTGTCCGGTTCAGCATCGGTCGATCTTCAGTATTCAGGAAATTATTGGGAATAATGTCTTCAGATATTCTGCCGAGATCAATATACATAACACCGTTGCCTGCTGTACCGCGGTTAAGCCATATCTCAATGAATTTTGACTCGGACTGATCGGCATATCCCGATCCAAGATAGCGCATTACGCCGCCCCAATAACGCTCAGGGTTAGTCACACCGGCTGTATCAGGACGCGAAGCGCCCCACTCGGTCCACCAAGGTTGAAATTCCACCTTCAATACGGGAATCTTTGACGCTTGAGCCTGAACTTCCTTATCGGGCCAAATATCGGTAATATTTATCTGTTCCCAAGGATTATACCAGCTCGTACGTCCACGCATTTTCGCCCATCCACTCTCACCCGGGCTTTCATCTTCAGGGAAACTGGCGGCCGTCCATTGACGGCGATTTATACCAAGCGGTGTGATTCGCTTGATTGACTCAAAATCATCTATATATGCTACACCATTGTAATCGCCAGTGGAAGGTGAATTGAGATTATTCGCCGCTGGAAAGACTTGTGCAATTTCAGCGCTTATACTAAAAGTGGATTGTTCATCGGTTTCTATCAATGGCAGCCAGTCCATTGCACGCGTAAGGAAATAGGGTTTGAACTGCAAGCTGGCGTCAATACCCCATATCGAATTCCTTATCGGTTCACCACCGACACGCACGCGTCTGTCCAGCGTCTTCTGATTCAGGTGCATCATTGTAGCGCCGATATGAGCGTTGTCCCACAATTCATAATCTGCCCGCAGTCCTAATAGTGTTTTGGTATCAAGTTTGAACATCTGAGCGGTTTCGTACTTAATCTCAATATCAGCATTTGCAGCCAGCGCCTGGGCGCGCAGGATGGTTAATTCATTGGAAATGTAGTCTACAGTATAATCCGTACCTTCGGTTAATCGCTGACCATTCATTGTAACTTCTACTGATCCTTTAAGTACGCCCCATCTTAAATCAAATGTATTACTAATACTCTTGTATTCAACAATGATCTTGAAACTGCTTATCGAGCGAGTCAGATCCCTTTTTGTAAGTGTATAAATTGATTTATGTCTTTCCAGTTGAATCGAATCGAGCGCTAATTGTGTAAGTTGCAGAACACCAGCTTTATACCATCCCTCCGGGTCAAACGGTTTAAGATCTGGGAATATTAATTCACCTCGATCAAATCTAATGAAGGCTTCATCTATATAACCATCAGGTGCGTTCTGGCCTTCTAACCCAAAGTGATCCAAGCCGAATATCTGAACATAAGGTCGAATCTCGCCTGCTGCGGCTGGATCAGGTCCGGAATCATTATCCCTGTTATCTTCACCGGACGGGTAAGTTATCCTGCCTTCAAATCCCTCTCGAGCGATGTTCATTGCTTGAAGTGAATAGACGTTGCGCCACATTAAGTCCCAGGTAAGATCGGTGGGCTGAGGGTTCTGTGCCTTTAGTAGTTTGAAGATATTAGTTTCAGTGTTGGACGGTTCAAGTTCACCTATGGTTTGAATGCGGCTACTGTATGCCACAGCAAGGATATCATCTTTCATTACCGAAGTCATAAGTCTGATATAGCCGGTTAACGGGAAAAACTCATAATCCGATCCAAGGCTGAGTCGCCTGAAGCTGGCATCCTGATGATCCTGATCGGATGCAGGGTTGTCGGGATCAAAATCCGGATCGTCAGGATCATACAATGCCCAACCCGGGAATATGGCTTCATCCATGCTGCCAATTCCTACGGATTTATACACCTCTATTCTAACAATTTGTGAATCCGGAGGCACGGCTATCGGGTTTAAGGAATTATTACGATGTTTATAGTTCTCGCGATAGTATTCATCGAGAAAAAAGTAGCGGTTATCGAGGTAATCATGTGGCGGGATGGTTTTCTTACCGCTGGACTGGGCGCCTGCATCAGCCTTGATCTCGTTCTTCTCACCTTTATCGAGGCTGGCAATTGTAGTTAGTTTCAGAGCGCCCAATTGTGTTTCAGCCTTGAAACCAAACAGTCCCTCGTGTTTTGATGAACTCGAAATCAGACTGGCGCCGCGTAACGATAGGCTTACGTTACCGGCTTCGAGCGACTTCAGAATCTCATCATCGTTTCCAGTGTATTTTATTCGCAGACTATTTTCAACGTCAAATAACCGATCTGAATCCTGGTTGATGTCAACGGACACCTTCTCGCCTACTTTTCCTTTGATGACAAAGGATTGAGTCTGATCAACCTTGAATTGATAATCAGTAGGATTCGGGTTGTCCTGCTGCAACTCCTCTTTCTTCTGAACCCTCATTTCACCTGAGACATCAATATGACCAGAGACCGTTAATCCGATGTTCCTGCCGTCAAGCCACTGTCCCATTCGTTTAGGCAAAATAGGGAGAGAAATATTAATGCCGCCTTCAGTAGATTTGATTTGTTTTGGCATCTTATTAACAACAGATTGCCGCCAGGATTCACGGTCCGCCGATCTGATGGATCGTTCAAGGTAGACATCTCTGCTCAGCGCCCCGGCGCCAGGCATATCCGATCCACTGAGACGCTGGTTCAATACGACATAATTAGTAGAAGTATCCAGTCTGGCTTCCACCTCAAGCGGGATTCCGACCTGATAAATTAAGGTTGGACGAATTGGTAGGATGTCTTCTTTCTGTTCCTGATCCGGTGTTTCATTCTCTTGATAATCAAAATCCGAACCAATAAGATCAGATGTTGTGCCAGCAGCACCGGTGCTTTCAGTTACAGTTGCACCACCCGAGGAAACTTCACCTAGTTCTGTTGAAATGTCTTCTTTCTTTGTAAATTCTTCTAGAGCAACAAGAGAATCGCTACTGTCTTTTGTTTCTTTATCAATCAATTTTGAAGAGATCTCAGATGGAATTTCGATTTGGACAGAGTCCTGCGGCGTCGTGAGTGTGTCCAAATCCTCCGACAAAGTGGTATCCACAGCAGAGCTATCCCAGATACTGCTTGCGAGACCATACTTAGGTGGGAAACGGGTCGGGTCTACCAGTCGCTCAGTGGGGTATGTGCGTTTGAAACCAATACTACCATTGGTTTGATAGCAAAATGCCACCAGCAAAATAAATAATAATAACGGTAACCAGAGCTTCCTATGTCTGATTCCAATCATTCTTTCCATATATTGGAACATATATTTAATAACTAAAGAGTGTTTTGCAAAAGTAAATTCATATCAGCATGTAAGTCGTTTGAAACGGACATTACTACCTAAAGAAAGCTTAATTGCGCCAGTTTTGCGTACAAGTAGGTAAAAACACAACGAAAAGAGCTGTT
>JAVCDD010000013.1 GCA_030765125.1 Candidatus Hatepunaea meridiana | reverse complement strand
ATTTCGTAATTATTTGAGACATCATAAGTTCCGCGTAGGGGCCGATTTATCGAGCCCCGTTGCATAAATTGAAGGGGCTCAATAAATTGGCCCCTACGCGAATCTCGCACTTAACAAAGTAATGTTAATTACTGCGTCAGGTGTTAACACCTGACGCAACATAGTCGTAGTCGTTCAACCATGACTATCGGTCTTGAGACAAGCCCGATTACAATCATTACAACGAAGGTCTCAAAGTTGTTAAAACATATTTCTAATTTCCTGCCATTTTTAAAATGGTTTGATCACTATAGTGCGAAACACTTTCGCGCTGATTTCATATCCGGATTAACGGTCGCTCTGGTGCTCATCCCTCAATCTATGGCTTACGCTCAGTTAGCCGGTTTACCCTCGTATTACGGACTCTATGCCGCCTTTCTGCCTCCTGTTATCGCTGCGATGTTCGGTTCCAGCCATCAGCTTGCTACAGGTCCCGTTGCGGTTGTATCTCTGATGACCGCTACTGCACTGGAACCTTTAGCCACCGCCGGCAGCGAAGCTTACATCGCTTATGCCATAATATTGGCGTTAATAGTCGGTCTATTTCAATTATCGCTTGGAGTATTGCGATTAGGAATTATTGTTAACTTCCTGTCCCATCCTGTCGTTAACGGTTTTACCAATGCCGCCGCCATAATCATTGCCACGTCGCAGCTCTCTAAGTTGTTTGGTGTTGATGTTGACAAGGCGGAACATCATTATGATACGATAATTAGTGTCGTTAACGCTGCTATAGGGTCCACACATTGGCCAACCCTGATCCTGGCGGTACTGGCATTTCTGTTAATGTATGGACTTAAGAGGGTTAATCCAAGGATACCGAGTGTTCTGGTGGCGGTTCTGGTCACTACGTTGATATCCTGGGCAATCGGTTTTGAACATAATTCCACTACAAGTCTCAATAATATTGAGTCTGATCAAGTTTGTGAAGACATCAGTGATCTTAATCAAGCAATAAGACAAATTGAATCCAATGTCGATAAAAAGGTTGCTTTCAAAGATGAACTTTTGGAAATAGGGGAAAATCATAGCATAAAATCTAAGGAATCAGCAATCCTTAATCATCAGATTGCACTGTGTGACTTAAGGATCGAGGAAGCTAAGGAAAAAAGCAATGAACTTCGGGCACATCTACGTTCTTTTCATTTTAGCGCGGTCGAAGATGAATTCGGTGATCTTAAGTTCTATTTAAAGGGTGAAGTTCCTGAAGACTTGAAAGGTGATAAACTAAGATGGCGGCTTAAAATCGGACATAGAATTACTGACGAGTCATCCATTACGCTTATCGGTGGAGGTGCAGTTGTCGGGAATATACCGAGAGGATTGCCCGGTATTACTATCCCTGAATTGAACTTTAAGGTTATGCTCGATCTGCTTAGTATGGCAATAATAATTTCCATCCTGGGATTTATGGAAGCTATTTCTATTGCCAAGGCGATGGCTGCCAAGACCCGTCAACGGTTGAATCCTAATCAGGAACTTATCGGTCAGGGGCTTGCAAACATCTTCGGTGCTTGCGGTCAAAGTTATGCAGTGTCGGGTTCATTCTCACGTTCAGCGGTAAACCTTCAGGCAGGTGCACTGACTGGAATGTCAAGTGTATTCAGCAGTGTTATTGTAGTTGTAACGCTGCTTTTCCTGACGCCGTTGTTATATCATCTGCCACAGTCGGTTCTGGCGGCGGTTATTATGATGGCTGTCGTTGGACTCCTGAATATGAAAGGTTTTATACACGCCTGGAGAGCTCAGAAGTATGATGGTATAATTACAATTGTGACCTTTACTTTGACACTCGCTTTTGCACCTCATTTGGATAAGGGTATTATGATCGGAGTACTTCTTTCTGTCGGGCTCTACCTATTCCGCAATATCAAGCCGGACATTGCAATCCTATCAAGATATATTGATGGTACATATAGGAATTCCAAACGGTTCGGATTAAAACGCTGCAAGCATATCGCGGTGATCCGCTATAACAACTCACTGTTTTTTGCTAATGTAAGCTTCATTGAGGAGACTGTCCTCGAGATTGAAGCAAGTATGCCGGAATTGAAACATATTCTGTTGGTAAGCAATGGTATGAATGAATTGGACGCCTCCGGTGAGGCGATGTTGCTTCAGATAGTTATTAGAATGCGCGAAGCGGGTTACGGAATATCACTTACCGGTCTAAACGATCAAGTGCGAGACGTGCTGAAAAGGACGCATCTATATGATACAATCGGTGAAGATAATATATTCGGTAACGTAGCAAATGCAGTCAAAACCATCTACGCCAAAACACACGAGGACTCCGATGAAGATGTCTGTCCACTCATTAATGTATGCTTTGAGGAAGAGGCAAAGGAAGAGCTTCTGAAAGAGAGATTTACAATGTCATTGGATTCGGAGAAGTAACAAGTATCAAGTGTCAAGTATCAAGTGAAAATTACAATAGTTTAGTTTTCCGAAGCAAGCTTCGCCACTCCGGAGTGCGCAGGATTTGTCACTCCAGAGTGCTCAAGCTTACTTGAGCCAACGTTTGTAAATTACTACTTGCCACTTATAACTTGATACTTGTAACTTGTTACTATCACTGATTCATAGATTTAAAGAACTGTGTGTTACTCTTTGTGGCTCTAATCCGTTCGAGGATAAACTTAATTGTTTCAGTCGTATTATAATCCGACAAGATACCGCGTAGGATATGTATTCGGTTCAGTATGTCTTTTCCAAGCAACAGTTCTTCCTTACGTGTTCCGGATTTGTTTATATCTATACTGGGGAAGATTCGCAGATCGCTAAGTCGTCGGTCAAGTACAAGTTCCATATTGCCCGTTCCTTTGAATTCCTCGAAAATGACATCATCCATCCGGCTACCGGTTTCAATAAGCGCCGTTGCAATAATACTTAAGGATCCACCTTCCTCGATGTTTCTGGCAGCTCCGAAAAATCGCTTGGGTTCGTATAAAGCTTGAGCGTCAACACCACCTGAGAGAATGCGTCCTGAATGAGGCATCGCTGAATTGTGTGCACGAGCCAGTCGTGTGATTGAGTCCAGAAGTATAACAACGTCCTTACCATATTCGACGAGTCGTTTAGCCTTTTCAATGACCATATTTGAAACCTGGATGTGGCGTTCCGGTTTCTCGTCAAAGGTTGAACTGATGACTTCACCATCAACTGTCCGCTCCATTTCAGTTACTTCCTCAGGTCGTTCATCAATCAATAGAACAATTAGGAATACATCCGGGTGATTTGCTGTGATTGAATTAGCAATTTTCTGAAGCAGGATCGTTTTACCAGTGCGGGGTGGAGCGACTATAAGTCCTCGTTGTCCCATACCAAGCGGGGTGAAGATATCCATAATTCGCGTGGCGGGATCGTTATCCTTTTCAGTTTCAAGTTCAAATTTAGTTGTTGGATGGAGAGGAGTCAAGTTATCAAAGAGTATTTTCTCTCTTGTGTCTTCAGGTCCTTCAAGATTAATGGCTTCAACACGCAATAAGGCAAAGAACCGTTCAGTGTCCTTAGGCGGACGAATCTGACCTGTAACAATATGACCCTTGCGCATACCAAATCTTTTAATCTGTGATGGTGAAACATAAATATCGTCTGGTCCCGGCAAGAAGTTTGATTTCGGTGAGCGCAGGAAGCCATAACCATCCGGTAAAACTTCAAGTACACCACTTGCAAAAGCCAGACCGTGCGTCTCTGATTGCTTTTCTAATATCTTGAATATTAGATCCTGCCGTGGCATTCCACCGTATTCAGGAATCTTTAAGTCACGTGCAATCTCGTTCAGCTCGGCAATCTTCATACCCTTTAACTGCGTTAAATCGAGTGCATTTTCGTCCGGTATGGTCATCGGTGGTGGGGGCTCATACTCAGGGATATCAGTGATTTGATTGCCTGAATTGTTAATTGTCGATTGTCGATTGTCAATAACCGATTGTGAGTTGCTAATTGTTGATTGATGATTGTCAAATGTTGATTGTCTTCTCCGCGGGAATGGTTGATAGTTACTTTCCTTAGGAGGAGTTGTTTCATCAGGTGTTGTGCGACGAGATCTTGTTAGTTCACGCACTATTCGACGAGGTCCTGCTTTATCAGCGGACAACACTCGCTTTAAGTTAGGCTTAGGAGTTGCTTCACTCGGTGATTCGGGAGGAATATCCCCAGAATCGGGATTCGGTTTACTTATCATTTTTCTATCGTTTTTTAGTTTTTTAATTGTTAAATATCAAGCGTCAAATATAAAGCATTAAATATCAGTCCGAAAGCTTCCGGATTGACGCTTGTTACTTGATACTTGTAACTTGCTACTTGTTACTTATATTTTGGATAATCGAATGTGGATGGGTTTCAGACTGGACTTTGCGACGTGCAGTAATACCCTATCATTTGCAATAATGTCAGTAATAGCAGCGTGGCGTCGCTGTATGTGAATCAATTTCCACACACGCTGAGGTATAAGCTGCTATACATTAATAATACAATTTAAGAGGTTGTACGCTATAAGTCAACAAAAATTGTCATTTAATTTGTAATTATCATTAAGATATTATTTTTCTTGAGTAAAATGCAAGTGTTAAGTCCGATGTTGTGATGTTGTGATGTTGTGATTACTTGTAATTTGCTGCTTGGTACTCTATTGTTGATAGACTTTCTTCTTTTGCTGCTTTCTGGGCATTTATTCGCAATGAATTGATCTCATCGAAATTTGATATCAGACACTCCACGATGTCAGGATCTAATTCCGAATTGTCGGTCATTAGTTTCATAACCTGTCGGGTTCTATCTATAGACATTCCTTTTCTATAGGGACGATCCTCAAGTAGTGCAGTAAACACGTCTGCAACCGCCATAATTCGTGCTCCAGTCGATAGGTCATCGGCTTGTAGATGAAAAGGATATCCGTTTCCATCCATTCGCTCGTGATGAAATCCAGCCCAATTACTGATAATATCGAGGTTCCTAACATTTGCGAGTATACGGTATGTAAAGTAAGAATGACATCGCATCAGATCAAAGTCATCTTTTGTGAGTCTATCGGATTTCTCGATAATCTCATCGGGTATCGCCAGTCTCCCTAAATCGTGGAGTAACCCGGCGATCATCATCATCTTGATTTCACTTTCAGAAAAACCGTTCATTCTGGCAATTGCTGATGCAACAGCGGCAACTCCGCTTGAATGCTTCATCGTAAAACTGTTTCTGAAGTCAACAATTCTTGAAAATAATTTAGAGTAACTGAAAAGACCATCCAAATCAACAGTTCCCGAATTAGAGCGTTGTGATATTGATAAATCCAAAGATCGAGATATAACGTCAAGCCAGAATGATTCCCTGAAGGCTATATTCATTAGCGCATCCACATATTCCGGTTGGAACAATTGACCGGAAGCAGACTGAATCCTCTCGCAAATATCAAAAACCTGTCCGATTATATTAATCTGTCTATTTATTAATACTGCAACTCGATCTGCAAGATGCAATATACGAGCGCCGATTGGTACTTCTTCTCCGTTATACTCAATACCGGCTCCTCTACACCAAGGAATATGATGGAAACGAACAATGTCAGCAATATTGGAAAGTGAATCCATCTTTCCAAGAAGCAAGTAACCCTGCTCTGAGTGTTGATGAGGGTTATCCGGCTCAAGCTGGCGAAGGAATATCCTTTCCTCAAGAGAGAATGCACCGATGTCGTGGAGTAATCCAGCGAGCAGCAGGTCTTCTAATTGATCGTCAGACAGGTTCAATTCTGTGCCGATTCGGTGAGCAATATAAGCGACCTGCTTATGATGATCATTCAATAAAGGACTGACCAGATCCATTGCTTCCGGCAGGCACATAATAAAATCTATTAGCGGGAAGCGGGTTTCTTCATTTATTTGGTTGTTCATAAATTGTATCAGGTTTGTAAACAGCCCATAAAGTTAAATAAGGCGGAGCGATAGATTTGAAATGTTCCCAGCTTCCAGGTTTAGCATCAGGATCACCGTTGAGTTTTTCCCATAAACCGAGTATTACAAAACCATTCCTTATAATGCCATTAATTACTGTACTCAGAATGTGCCGGTATTCTTTTGGACCTCTTACTCGTTTGATATCTCCCGTTTGACTTTTTACATCCCAGTAAGGATCGTCGGATAAAACTTCTGCATTGTCTGTGTAAGTACGCTTGACAGAATAACCTTGCCCATTCCAGTCTTCCCAGACGCCATGCACGTAAGGATTAGTAAAATGCAACCGATATAGACCACCAACACGTAAAACACGCGCAGTTTCACTGAAAACACTTTCCGTATCAGGTATGAAATTCAGCGAGTGTTCATGATGAACAATGTCAAATGAATCATCGTTAAAACGTGAAAGATCACGCATATCACCTTGTTCCGTTCTGATCTTCAGATTGTGATAAATAGCTGCTTCACGATCTCTTGCCAATTGTGTATCAGACAAATCGAGAACTGTAACATTAGCACCAAGCAACGCAAAAGCGGCTGATTGTTGTCCACCACCGCTTGCTAAACAAAGAACATCCTTATTGCTAATGTCTGTCAGAACGCCCTCCGGATCAATCATTTTACGTGCTGAATGCGAATCTAAATCAAGAGCAGGGTGAGAATAAATAACATTAGCATTAGCGAGCTCTTCCCAGCGTTCTTTATTAAATCGAGCTATATCATCCATTGTTAATCTCTATAGCAGAAAAGGGCTTTCGATCAATAATAAAATTCAATGCGGTCAGGGCAAGTGTCTTATTAGCGAGATGCCAATCATCAATAGCTTCTATTTCAAAGTATCCAATATCGGTCGATTCGTGTGAGATTGCCAGGGTTCCACCTTTGCTTTCGCACAAGTATAGAAATCCAACCGCATTATGAGCCCGATGCGGCGCGAATGCTTTTGAATCGTAAACATTGAGCAGGTAAGTTGGTTCAACGTCCAGTCCAGTTTCTTCTTTGACCTCGCGGACTATGGCTTCGAGGAGCTTCTCACCGACTTCCACCCAGCCGCTTGGCAGTCCCCATTTGCCATTATCAGTGCGTTTTTGGAGCAAAATTCGTTGTTTATCATCAAAGATCGCAGCATTCACTCCGACTTTCGGTGTAATATAACCAATTTCGCGTGCAAATCGTTCGGATAATTCCTGTTGATCTAAACCTGTAAGCTGATGTAAATTAACACAAGCGATCTCCAATAATCGTTCATAATGTTCACGGTCATAAGGATTCTCGGTGAAATTAAGACCCGTTCGAGCAATAGCTTGGATTTCATCGAGGATGTTAATCAGTGCATCCTGGTAATTAAATTGCATAATATTGCTGTATTGTTGTATTGTTGTATTGTTGTATTGTTATTCAGCAATACAACAATTATTTTTATCTTTCAATAAATGCAGTTTGTAAAGATGGAATACTTTACTTATGAGCATAGATTACACATCTGTTTTCTTCTTCCTGTATTTCATCAGCTATGAATCCAGCATTATTCAATTCCTTTTTGTATTCTTTATTGCTTCTATATCGTTCAGGAAGCTTGGGGAGTTGAATTACTTGTTTCTTGTTAGAGTGAAATACTTCGAAATCTCTAAGCGCACCAAAATCATGCATATACAAATCAGTGTAATCCTGAAATGAATCCAACCTGTCAATAACAATATCTTTCTTGCATATTTCGTGGAAATAAATCTTTCCGTTGTTTTTGAGTATTCGTTTAATTTCAGCTAAATAACAATATCTATCCGCGTCAACAACCAACATTTGCAAACAGAAATTATCAATAGCCACGTTATAACAATCACCCTTCAGCATATTAAGTCCGGTAATGTCTCCCTGTAAAAAATCTCCCGGCAGGTTTGCTTTTTCTAATAAATTCCTTGCATTTGTAACTGCTGAAGGTGAAATATCAATACCGAGGTATTCATAACCCTGTTGTATAAGGTATTTTGCTATATGACCCTCACCACAGCCGAATTCTATGATTTTCGTGTTGTTTGGTGATAATCCATAAAATGTTATGAATCTCCTTAATCTTTCAATCGAATCCGCAACTGATATTAGCCCAACCGTCCAATATTCAAGACCTTGAGAGCTAATACGCTGATAGCGATCTTCGAAAGCATAGTAGTATTTTTTTGTGTAATTCATTTCTTCTCCAGTTAAATTGTTTATTGCTAAATTGCTATATTGTTGTTTATCACAAATAACAATATAACAATACAATAATACAGCAATAATCAGTAAATCTATGTGTATTACAAACTAAGATAGTATACTTGGAATTAGCCTGGGGGCCATGTCATTTTCCTGCCACCGAGTAGATGGAGGTGGATGTGATATACATCCTGTCCACCATCGTGTTTGCAGTTGAAGACAAGACGGTAACCGTTTTTTGATAAACCAAGCTTGCGAGCGATATTGTTTGCATTCAGTATCATCTTTCCAATTAAAGCTGTGTCGTCCGTTGTCAGATCAAGGATGGTTTCGATGTGGCGACACGGGATAATCAAAATATGATGTGGCGCTTGAGGGTTTATATCTTTAAAAGCAATGATTTCGTCGTCCTGATAGACTATATCGGATGGTATTTCACCTGCAACTATCTTACAAAATATACAATCCGGCATAATTACTCCTCGATAATCTCTACGTTAGCCCTTGGCAGTATGATGTTTTCACCATTGTCAAGTTTTAGTTCAAGTACTCGAACTTTAGCGCCCGTTTCCAGTTCTTGAAGCTCAGCCGGTAAATTTACCAATGATCCAATATTGCCGAAATTGGGTTGACGAATGACGCGCAACTGCTGACCGATTTCAAGCCCTCCAACCTCTTTTTCCGCATCCATAATAGGAGCTTCAATCTCAGATGGAATGATGACTTCAGGACGTATAACACCGGCACGAATCTGTGTAGCGCCTGATACTGAAGCGCCTCGACCATCATTTTCACCCAATAGATCGAATGTGCGGTGAGCCATAGATATATCACCAAAGCCCTCGGTCAGAACAAGCGTTGTTGAGATGTCTTCGTGTCCTGTGATAGCAACGCCTAATTCGTAACCTAACAATTCCTTAAGATGGACGTTTTTCAGACCACCGGCAACAACGGCTATTGCACCGGCTTTCATTGCTTTCTTGAATCCTCCTATAGTAATCCTGCCACCACCGATTACGATACGACCCGTCAGATCACCCTCGATGTCATCTTCATCCAGTACCTTATCCGGTGATGATACCAGCATTTTTATCGTTCCGAACCGTTCACCGCCGATACCGAAAATACCCTGTATTTCAGCGCCGCTCGTTTCGATCTCGACGCCTTCGTTTTCGAAGACTTTGGTAACACGACCGTCAATATATGCCATTACTTCGACCGGAATCGGTGGTTTACGCAGGATTAGCTGACCAGTTATAGGCGAAGCGTTTTCTAATACACCATCTATCGGTGAGGCACAGGTTGACTTGAATAAACCAAAGAAGGATTTGGAAAGAGCGATAGTTTCACCCTTAGTGATTTTATCACCTATCTTAACAATTAGTGCAGCTTCAACGTCAGCGGGCAGGATACCAAGCTGTCCGGCACAGTTTAAGGGATGAACGTTCCCCGGCAGATCTGTACAAGCCACAACCTGTTGAGCGGATACGCGATCACCTTCTTTGACCGTTACTTCACCAGTCATCGGCAGCCTGCGCTCCTTGACGATACGCGTCAATCGGACAACACGCAGACCTGGAGTGTATGAATGTGCCATAATCTCCTGTTTTAATTTTTACCGCAGAGGGCGCAGAGGACACGAAGTATTAAACACGCTTTCAGGGTGCCGTCCCTGACAGCAATACTCTTGGTTATGCTGTTAACCGCGGTGGGTTGACAGCGGGGAAGCATCCCGAAGTTTCGGGATGGACTCTGAACTCTATTTGTAAAGGAATTACAATATAATAATATCTATATGCCATTTAATCAAGTCATAATTGCTTTCATAAGCTTTGAAATTGAAACAGCTTGACTTAATTGCAGTATTATGCTATATTTTCAATATGAATAAACAAGAATTAACAGGAAAAGAGTTATGTGGCGCCTGGACTGCGCTTGTAACCCCTTTTAGTCGTGGTCGAGTTAATGCCGGCAAAATTACCGAACTGGTTTCGTTTGCCAGTAATGCCAACATCACTGGTGTTGTTCCGCTTGGATCCACCGGAGAATCAGCATCGCTCGATGAATTTGAAAGAGTAGTTGTCATTTCAGCAGTTATTGAAGCTGCTAATCGGAAGGTTGATGCTGCTGGAGGAAAACTCAAGGTTATGGTTGGAGTAGGGACCAATAACACTACCAAGACCATTGTGAATGTTAAACAAGCAGCAGACCTTGGCGCTGACGCGGTGCTTGTGGTCGCTCCTTATTATAGTAAACCAACACCAGAAGGTCTACGTAAACACTTCCTATCAATTGCAGATGTTTCCCCGCTACCGATTGTATTATATCATATCCCATCGCGCTGCGGGGTTGGTATTCCGATGGATCTGGTTGTTAAACTGTCGAAACACCCTCGTATAATTGGCATTAAAGAAGCTGGTGGAGATATCTGGCGATCAGGAGAGATTGCTCGACTGACGAATGATGGTTTTACTGTATTTTCCGGTGATGATCCACTTACATTGCCGTTAATGGCTGTTGGTGCAACCGGAGTGATATCAGTTATATCTAACATTGCACCCAGACAATTCGGTAAGATGATCTCGCATTGCCTGATTGGAGATTATAAAAGTGCATTAGAGATACATCAACGACTTTCACCATTATTGAATGCTCTGGGACTCGAAACAAATCCTGCTCCGATTAAAGAAGCTATGAATATTACGGGAATGAAAGTCGGCAAAGTGCGTTCTCCATTAGCGCCGGTTACTGCAGCCACCCGGAAAGTGCTTCGTCAGGTCATCGAACAAACAGACGAACCACATATAGGGTAAAGACAATCTATAAACCGGAGTGCTGAAGCTTGCTTCGGCATTCGCAAGCAAGCTTGCACACTCCGATACATTAGATTGGGAATACCGAAGCAAGCTTCAGCACTCCGGTTCATAAAACAGGAATGATAGAATGATTAGGGTTATCCTTTTTGGCGCCGTCGGCAGGATGGGCAAACTTGTTATTGAGGAATTGCAGGAACAGGTGGATATGACCATCGTTGCAGGTGTTGAACATCCCGAACACGATTCTATAGGGACATCGATTAACGATATCCCGATAATTGCTGATGGTAAAGAATTACCTGAAGCAGACGTATGGGTTGACTTCAGCTTTGGTGAACCGGCGTTAGAACACATCAGGAGAGCGTCTGAATTGGGAATGCCGATTGTGATGCCCGCAACTGGCTTTGATGACAAAGCGATCAGGGAAATAGATAAGCTGTCCGTTTCTTGTCCGATTTTGATGACGCCGAATCTTTCTACCGGTATCGGTGTAATGGAGAGACTTATTGGCGATGCTTCCAGACTTTTCGGTAATGATTTCGATCCCGTACTATCCGAGATTCACCATACAGCCAAACGAGATGCGCCTTCAGGTACTGCTTTAAGGCTTGCTCAGCAAGTAATAACTGATGTGGAACCACCACCAATACAGATTGTTTCCCAACGTGCCGGAGGCGCTGTTGGTGAACACCAGATACGGTTTGTAGGTAAAGATGAAGAGTTAGTCATTACACACCGCGCCTGGTCGAGGCGTGCTTTCAGTCGGGGAGTTCCGCGAGCGATTAGATTTATCGTTGAAAAGGAATCCGGTATGTATTCGACGACCGATATGTATGGGGAAGATTGACGGTTTGTTATTATTCTCTCTTCCACACTGTCATTCATTTGAAAATTATCTTTAACAATACAACAATACAGCAATAAAACAATAATTTTAAAATTTGCCCATAATTATCCAAAAATTCGGCGGTAAACTGTTGGAAAACCCGGATCAGATCCGTCGTGCCGCCGATTATATAATTCGCACCAAGGATTCTGGTGAAAACCCGGTTGCAGTTGTATCCGCTCCCGGTCAGACAACCGATCTCTTTACGGAGATAGCTCGTCAGATAACCGATAATCCTGACGAGCGGGAAATGGATATGCTGCTGTCGGTCGGTGAACGGGTTGCTATGTCTTTGCTGGCGATGGCGATTAATACTGACGGTCGATATCACGCTGTATCCTTTACCGGTTCACAGGTCGGAATCATTACCGATACAAATCATACAGATGCACATATAATCGAGGTTAAATGCCTGCGCATTCGCGAGACGCTTGAGAAGGGTGATATTCCGATTATCGGCGGCTTTCAAGGTGTATCTACGGATAAGGAAATAACTACACTCGGACGGGGTGGTTCTGATGCTACCGCAGTGGCGTTGGCAACCGCTCTGGGCGCCGTAAGATGCGAATTGGTTAAAGAAAGCGGCGCTGTTTATAGTGCGGATCCGGAATTAGTGCCAGAGGCAGTTTATCATTCTGAAATAGATTATAACACACTTGAGACATTAACCTCTGCCGGCGCTCAGATTGTCCAGCCGCGTGCGTCATCATTGGGTAGGCAGCATGATGTACCATTAACTATAACAAGCGTCGAAAGCAGCCGTGGAACACTGGTAACCGACCGGAATATGGAAGTCGGATCAGTTGCTGCCGTTGTCATCGATGAAAATCTTTCTCTAATTACCGGTGATACGGTTGACGCTGTTACTAATGATCAAAGTTATATTAGATTTGCTATAAATGATAATAATGCAAAATATATTGTTTTAACAAATTCTATCGGTTGTGATAATGCTTTACCTGTAACATTATTAACGATTGTTGGTTGGGGTGGTAATATAAACAGCAAGGTAGTCAAGACTTCACTAAATGCACTGTCGATTGCCGGTATATCCCCAATTGCCTGGTCTGTTTCAGGAGGAGCTTTTTCGTTATTAATCGATAGTGATGAAGGCAGGGATGCTTTGAAGGTTGTACATAATGCTTGCTTGAAAAATGAGCTGATAAAATCATAGGCATTCTACTTGACTGAAATCATTACCTATTCACCTGAAGAAACCATAGAATTTGGGAAAAAAATTGCCAAGGGACTGTCTCCTGGAGATGTAGTGGCGCTAACCGGTGAATTAGGAGTAGGGAAGACGCTGCTAACGAAAGGTATATGTTACGGTTTAGGTTATCTTGGCGAGGTTACCAGTCCCAGCTATGTTCGTGTTCACTCGTATTCTTACACAATCCCAATTTATCATATTGATTTTTATCTATTACGTTCAGAAGAGGAAGTCTTTGATCTTGGACTTGATGAGATATACGGATCCGATGGGATTGTTATTGTTGAATGGGCGCAGCGATTTCCAAAGCTGCTGCCACACTACAGTCAATGGATAAAGATTGAATGGATTGATGGGACGGAAAATGCTCGTAAGATCAGGGATTGTAAATAATACACATAGTCATGTGGGAAATGGGATTATAGTATAGCGTATTGTTTGATCCCTTCGGGGTCGTGTATTATGTTGTCACCATTTCCGTGGGCTACCGCCCACGGCTATTCAAATTCATTCCTTTCGGGAATGCTTAACACAACAGAGTTGCAAATGCGAAAATCATTAATCATTCTCATCACTATTTTAATTCCCTGTTTGTCTCATGCGATAATCAGACATGTTCCTGATCGATACCGCACCATTCAGGAAGCGGTGAACGTCACTCGAAACGGTGATACGGTTTTGGTTCATCCGGGTATCTATGAAGAAAACATCCGTATCATCAGCAGGATTGCTATGATTGGGAGTCTTTATCTGATAACCGGAGATGAATCATATATCGATTCAACCGTGATTAATGGTGATGCTTCGGGAAGTGTAGTCCTCTTTAGGGACTTAGGTGAGGATGAAGGAGGTGGATTGATCGGTTTTACGATAACTAACGGATATGCCGACACTGGTGGAGGCGTCTATATCGAAAATTCATGTCCGGAACTACGAGGGTGTGTAATCCGTGACAACAGCGCACTTTATTCCGGAGGCGGATTGTCCTGTATTGAAGGCGCTTACCCGATTCTCATAGACTGCATAATTGACCACAACGAAATCCTCCGTGAAGGCGGCGGTGGCATTTATGTAGATAATTCCGGTCCGATGCTCAGTAATTGCGTAATAAGCAACAATCATTCTGATGTCGAAGCCGGTGGAGGTCTTCATAATCATAACGGCATCACGACGTTAATTAATTGCACTATAACCGGTAACTGGGCAGACGGATCCGGTGGAGCGGTATGGTGTACCGGAGAAGCCGATATTAACATGATTAACTGCCTTTTCTGGGATAACACAATGCTCGAAATACTGCTCTTCGACAACAATCATCTTTCAATTTCCTACTCCAACGTTGAGGGCGGGGAGGAGAGGATTATCGCTTATGAGAACGCTCGGATCACTTGGGGAGGCGGTAGTATGAATGCGGATCCGCTGTTCGTGGATTTTGAAAATGGTGACTATCATCTGCAAGCACATAGTCCCTGCATTGACGCCGGACACCCTCGTTATCAGTATGATCCGGATAATTCAATACGAGATATTGGTAAATATTGGTTCGATCAACGACCTAATTTGGTGGTTGATCCCGAAGCGATAGAATTTGAACCGTACATCGGGGATTATCAGTATGTTGATGTGACTATCACCAATTCTGGCACAAGACCGTTGGGTGTTCAATCTATAACTACTATATCGGTTGAGCCGCAGGATGTTTTTGCTTTTCGAATCCGAAACCCAAGTCAACCATTCGCACTCGAATACGATGAAACTCATCAGATTAATTTAGCCTTTTCACCACCGTTTGTCGGTGATTTCCGAGGTGTACTACGAATTGTGTCAAATGATCCGGATAATCAGGAAGCTATTATTCCAATTAACGGTACAGCCCTTAATATAGATGCAACCCCAAACAGACCACCGCTTGATTTCGGAATATCTACGATCTTTCCAAATCCGTTTAATTCGACGACTCGGATAGGATATACTGTTTCGACACCGGGAAGAGTATCGCTCAATGTTATTGATATTTACGGGAATGAAATCTTATCATTAGTAGATGATTTTGTTCACTCCGGATCATACGGTCTTACATTAACAGCGGACAAACTACCGGCAGGATTATATTTCATACATCTTAGCGGGCGAAATGATATTACTATAAAGAAGATGGTTGTAATCAGGTAGTGAAATATCAAGTATGAAAGATAAAGAACTTCCAGTGTTTTAAATAATAACAAATGGAATCACAATGAAACATATACTAATCGTTATATCTTTTCTGGTCATATTTACAAACAGTGCCTTCGCTGTTCAGAATCATGATTCAACGAAGACAAAAATAGATTCGCTGGCCGAACTCATTGTAACCAGTATGAATAAGAATCACGAGCTTAACAAACCAAGACCAGATTGGAAAAATGATAAAATACTTACTGATTGGCTGGATAGTGTACTAGTTGAGGGCACATTTGTTTATGTTCCTGATGGTGATTTAGTAAAAACATACTACGTTGATTCATTATCTAAAGATAGGACCTTCCGTGGAATTGCCAGAAAGCACTTACTAAACAAACCTCTTTCGGATTCAACAGCCACCTCCCCAGAACCACAACTAAATTTTATAGATAATGTCAAAAAAATCGTGAATATTAAGATGACTTTTACTATTGCGTTATCTTTAACTTTAACGCTAGTCCTGTCACTTGCTTTTCCAGGTATTAAAGAGAAGATAATTTCGAAAGAGACACACCCTGTCATGATTGTTGGAGGATTATTAAGAAGTAGGGAAAAGGCGAAACGTCAACTAAATGACCGTTATCCTACACGAAGTTATCATGAAGTGAGATTGGGAGTTTTAAGGCGGAATTCTACTGACACAGTTAGATCTATTAAAGTTTTAGTTCAGTTTGGTGACGAGAAACAGAGAATTGTTAAGCTTAAATCCGGAACTGAATTGTATGAAACAAATTATAAAACGGGAGAATCAGAATTCTTCATTAGAGAAAGCGGTAACCTCATAGTATCCAAGGGTAAGAAAAATTTCTCTATTCCAAATGGATGGGAACTTCGCTCAACAGTTTAAATAGTATTGCTTAATGTATATTAAAAAGCCATTTCAAAATCCCATCCTCCTTGCTATTGAAACAGCAACATCAGTTTGTTCAGTGGCTCTCCTGAATGGTGAACACGTCCTTAATGAGGTGACTGAGGTTACTAAGAGACGACACAATGAAACTCTTCCTGGTATAGTTGATCAAGTACTGGTGGGGAGTGGAGTAGAGCAGAGGGATATTGATGTTATTGCTGTTTCTATTGGACCGGGTTCTTTCACTGGCTTACGAGTTGGGTTGTCATTTGCCAAGGGATTAGCGCTTGGGGTGGACGCTGTCATTGTACCTGTGATGACGCTTGACGGGTTAGCTCATAAGATGAAAGCAGTAATGGAAAAGACCAATAAAATGGATTATAGTTTATACCCGCTTACAGTAGCTCGTCGTAATGAAGTATTCGGACATTGTTATGAGGTAGTTGAGGATGGCGTTCAAGCTGTTGGTGATGTATTTTTAGGGGATGCTGAATATTTAAAGAAAGACGTTTCCGGAAATGTCGTTATTGGTGGTGAAGGCGCCGATGCACTCAAGGATCAATTAGATTTAGATAATAGTAATATGATTTATCTCCCGCAATTACAAGCATCAGCAGCAAGTATCGGATTGATCGGTTTGAATATCTGGCTTACGCAACGAGCAACAATCCCATCACCTTATGATCTTGAACCATTATATTTGAAGGAATTTACGGTAAGAAAACAGGGCTCTGGGCATTAGGCTTTCGCATTACTTTGTTAAGTATCAATATTGGTTTTTATAATTGTTTGAAACATTAAAAGTTCCGCGTAGGGGCCGATTTATCGAGCCCTTTTGCATAAGTAGAAGGGGCTCAATAAATTGGCCCCTACGCGAAATT
>JAVCDD010000118.1 GCA_030765125.1 Candidatus Hatepunaea meridiana | reverse complement strand
CCTCAAATATCTGGAGTGTGCAACCGGGGATATTTACTTTATTGCCAACGTCATTTATCACCACAGTCAGGCTGGGCGTACCGACGGTCTCCACGTACTTTCGAACAGCAGTATATGCCGGGATCTGGTCGTCAGTTGCGAGGTCGAAGAAATTATCATCGTCGAATGATACCTGCCACTTCTTGGTTGAATTATTCCAGCGCAGCGTCGGTTTTGTATTACTCGACCCACGATCAATCTCGATCCCGGAAGTAAATGAAGATGGCGGTGTCTGACCCGAATCTTGTTTGTTGAGGGTGAGGATATTATCTTTAACTTCGGTGTCGGTAGTTTCCACCTTCGTAACCGTACCCTCAACAACCAAATCCTTAAGAGTTACCTGCTTATTGGCTTCATCGACCTCGAGGAGCGGCGTGTCATCGGATGCCTTGATTAACAGCGATCCATTGGCATCAAGTTTGACTTCGGCATTTATGTTACCTGCGTCATAAGTGCCCTGAAAATCCTGTGCATCACCACCGACACCCTTCTCACCGACATAACGATAACCGGTGATCTTGAAGCCGGTGGCGGTTTCATGGGAATTCTCCAGGACTAGGATACCGGCTTTATAATCAAAGACCCAGTTGCAGGGATCGGTGGTAAAAATTTGATTTCCATCCTGATCAAACAACTGAATGGTATATCCCTGACCAAAACGCGGGCTGATCCAGTCCTGCAGACGAACACCGCCACTCTTGGCTACCCAGGCTTTCTTTCCCGCAACGGAGATATCCTCTTCGAGAACGAGTTCCTGATAACCCTGAGCCACATTAGCATTGACAGCTTGGGCAGGATCGGAATCAATTATTTCCTTCCAGACGTCACCGGAATAGACAATCCTTCCGGTAGAATACTGCTCTTCGTAGAACTCCTTACCGGTCGAAGTCAGAGCCCGATCGAGCGCCAGCTTCCAGGCGCGATCTATCTTTACACTATTTCCTATTGCCATGATTCCTCCTTTACCAACCCATCATTTGAAGTTCAGTGATCACAGGAGCTGAAGAGTTCTTCAGCGTTATCCTTACGATAACCATATATCCAGAACCTGCGGTGCTGTTAGTACCGGCGCTCCACCCGAACTGGTTGCCATTGACTGACGTCCTGCAGCCATCACCGTCATCGCCCTGAAAACTGCCGGCATCATAAGGCTCACCCAAATCAAGCCAACCTGTCGAGCCCGGTAGCTTGATCTCAACTTTAACGTCCCCTCCGGCTTGAATATCAGTTAGTAATAATCCTACCAGCCGAAGGATTCCTGAATTGTGAGGATCACCTGTATCCCTGAAGGCGCGTAAATATTGCTGATCCCCGGTGAAACTGGAAGAGTAATCAGGTTGACCGGCATTGGGTGTGTAACCGCTTGAATAGTTTGTCACAGGATAGATAAGCGACCCGGCAATCTGGGCATTACCGTTGGAAATAACATTTGCACTTATCCACTGGTCGATGATCGATCCGGGAATCGAATCGTAAGCTGCCAATGGCAAACGATAATTCTCGTCCAGGAACTTCTCCAACAGATCGGTCGATTGCTGAGAATAAGTATTGACGAGCATCGTGCGGTTGTCTTGACGTGGAATCTCGACTTGAGATGAAGTCGTAAAGGGGTCTTTGGCGGTTGCAAACAGTTTACCGTCCAGCGAGAAGAATCCGGCTTCCAGTGCAATATCCTTATCTACAATGAAGTTTTCACTGTCCTGGGGCGGGTCGGAATAGCCGGATAACTCGGCGTTACCTCCTGCCACGAAGGAAATATCCTGATTCGAAAAACCGGCTTGGCTGCCGATAACGGTCATCGACTGAGAGAGAAATGTATTTTCGAATACGTTTTGAGCAGTTACTTTCACACCGATTTCAGCCTCTGCCGGCAAGTATTTCACACCGGATAAAAACGCCGGTGAACCCGGTTCGGATACGGTAACCAGAGAATCTGAAATACCGGTTAAAATAGTAGGCGTATTAGAGCCATCATCATAGAACAAATCCAAATCTGCTGAACCATTTGTCTGTCCATCGATCTCATGTTCAAGCCGGATGCGGTTGGCTCCCGCTCTGAGGTTGCAGCCGTTGGAACCAATGTAAACACGCATCCGTCCCTTTTTGTATGGTTCGAAGTCGTTATAATTGACGATATCGATCCTCTCCAGTGCGTGACCGGCTTCCCGCAGATGTCCACCGCCGTCTCCTGCCTGTGTCAGATCGAGGGTTTCTTTCTCAACATCGTTTATGATGAGCTTCATCACACCCTCGTTAGCTTTGTCGAAGCGGTTGGAGTTGAGGGTGAGTATCTGCGGACTTGCGTCACTGATAATATTAGGCACATTCATGTCACCAGCTGCCATGCCATAATCGTATGTAGAATCATCATCGTCCGCCAGATTCGCAGTTTGAACACCACCTGACACCTGACTGGCATCAAACTCGATACCATTCAACGGCAGCGGTTCCTCCGGCAGAAGATACTCCAGATATTCTATCTTCTCGTTCAAATTATCGCCGCCCGAGATCACATCACCTATGACCTCAAGATCGGCGTTTACTTTTTTTGTTGCCACACTTTCCTCCAAAAGTTATGTTTGTAATAATTCTGCATTCACGATAATCACCGTTCCCGACATCGGCTCTGCCAGTCTGATTGTCACATCCCAATCGTTCAGGTCGATCTCTACATCGATTAGGTTGCCGTTCTCATCCCGTACCTGTACGATATAGTTCTGGTGCCCAAGCTCATGGTCGAAAGTCTGGTCAACCTGATCGGAATCAAGATCGAAGACCATATAACCATCTTCAGTACTGTCACGTCCAAGTAGCGGCACGTCTGCTACTTCCGGGAATGGCAATGTCACATGAGCCGATTGATCAAACTGATCATATTGTTGACCCGCTTCGAGGGCGGTGTTGAGAGTCATTAACTGGTCTTCGATCATTGAGCTTTGAGCCTGGCGGATG
>JAVCDD010000285.1 GCA_030765125.1 Candidatus Hatepunaea meridiana | reverse complement strand
AGTGTCTGACCGAAAACCCACGTTTATCTGGATATTAATCCCCTTTTGTCATTCCCGCGAAGGCGGGAATCCAGGAGAAACAACAGATTATCTGGATTCCCGCCTTCGCGGGAATGACAAAAGGGGGGCTTTTCGGTCAGACACTACTTAGTCAATTGCGAAGTTTCTATTGTGGTCATAGCTTCCATCAAGTTTTCACGCTGCCTGAGCGACTGATGACAGGTGGCGCAATCACTAAAATTTTCTTTATCCCGTGCAATCGCTTCCTCCTCGTGGCACTTGATGCAGGTTTCGTGCATCGCTGAACAATAACTATCGGCTCGAGAAATATCAAGACTTGAGTCCGCCACGCCTTCTAATCCCATGTCCTGAATATGGCATTCCAGACAAGGTTTTGAATTGCCAGCGGTTTTTGCCAAATCAGATGTATGACAAACTATGCAAGTGAAATTCTCCGGATGAAATCCACCGAATCCTTCACTCTTAGCTACAGCTTCTTCGTGAAATTTATGATCGAAGATAAGAGTTTCCTGAAACATATCCCGATGACAACGGTAACAGGAAGTAGATTTGTCGCCGGGCATTGAGATGTGGTGACATTTCTTACAGGATAATTCCTCCCCCAGATGTTTCTGATGATTAGTATGCTGAAAATCTACGAAGACGCCTTCACGATTGCCGTCGATGCGAAGTGTGTCACGTAAAGCATCTACGCCGATTGCTGGTTGAACAACGGTTTTATCATCCACCTTTTGATGATAGGGCGGATACTGCATAATCCATCCAAATGGAATAGCGATAGCCGCAATCAAAGTCACACGTTGGACAGAATTACCGAGGGCTTTATCCCATACATAGGATAAACTGTCGAAAGAAGCCTTGAAAACGCCTTTTGAATCGCGACGATCTTTCCAGCTTTCACTGAAGATTGAAAAATTCTCAATAATGAGCAGAAAAACTAAAAAGGTTGCAGCTATAATACCAAAGCAAAGCAGCCACTCTAACAAGGATGGGAAATAAACAACGCCTGCATCCCTGAAGTAACCAATAATACCAACGTCAAGCCGGTTGATAACAAGACCTGCAACAGCAGAGAGCGAAGCGATGCCCAAACCAGTTGGTGAACGACGTATTTTGGGTATAATCACGAGTACAACTGGAATAACGGCTGCTAGTAGCAACTCGAAAGAAAAGAGCCAGCTTTCCCACGTTCCGACAAGCAAATCCTGCCATTTCCCGTATAATGACAAATCCACTATCTTTAAGATAAGGTAAAAACCTAAGATAGACACTGCAATGATTGCAAGCAATCTCAGCATAGGCATATCCTTGCCGGGAATTGCTTGTGAACCATCTTTTGGCGCTGAACCAAAAACCGACTCCTTATCATAAAAGTGTGCGTATAATATCTTTATCAGCAACAAAAACATCAAACCAGCGCCCATAGCGGATATTATGAAATGCAATGGAAGCGTCGGTGAATACCAGAGTGTGTGAAGTCGTTGCGGTGTTACAAGAAATAAAGACCCCAGCGATGAATGGTGCAAGCTCGATAAACTTATACCGAGAACTGCCGCTCCAAATCCCATACCATGCAGAATACGCGCTATTTTTTTACCCTTAAATCTTTCAAAGATTGACGGAGTGAATTCAAATGCCGTAACTGCCCAGTATAGCGATACACACCAGAAAACCTCATAAAGGAACGAATGTGGACTCCATGCAAAAAATGGAATCCAGAACATCCAGGGAAGTCCTATGTCGAATACCAGTGAAAACAACGATGAACCATAGCCGAGGAATGCAACGACTATCGACGGCATGACGAGAGGTTTGAATAACTTAATTCTGAAGACATAATAAAGCATACCAATCATAAAACCACTGGTGGCAAGCGCCGCTCCCGCTACCATATTTAGAATCTTCCATAATCCCCAGGGAATGCCATCTACCATATTAGTTGTAGCGCCGAGCCCAAACCACATCCTGAAAATTCCAGCCATCAATGCGAAGAGGGCAAGAAACCAAAGTATATCTTTGATTGGACGTATTTTACTATTCATTTATTTACCACTACTGATTTTGATCATTGTCAGGAACATCCTCTTTTGTATTTTTCTCGGATTGTTCCATCCTTCGTTTTATTATCCAATTCAATCCCAACATACTGCCCATCACACTCAAGCCTATTACAGGAGTTTTATGAATCAGGGGTTCTGTTAAATCCGTTATTGCAACGGTATCGCGTTTGGGGAAACCTACTTCAGTTAAATCGACATCTGAAATATAAATAACCGATGTCCCGCCATATTCTTCTTCGCCCCAAACACGATTGATGTACTTGCCGGGGTTGTTTTCAATGCGCTGATGCGCTTCATGCAGCAACGCATTCCGTTCACCGAATATCAAAGCATCAGTAGGACAGGCTTCGACACATCCCGGTAACTTGCCATCTTTTAGTAGTTCGTAGCAGAACGTGCACTTCTTGATATGAGGCGTCAGATCATACCATTCGTAACGAGGTATATGAAACGGACAGGCAAGCATGCAGTATCTGCATCCAATGCACTGACTGGGATCGTAAATAACAGGTCCTTCAGGCTTTTTGGTTATACCGCCGCATAAGCAAGCGGCAACACAGCTTGGTTCGATACAGTGCATACAGGCTTTTTTAGCGAAGCTGCCTTCATCAACCGTAAGCACAGTTGATAACCGGTTGCCTGATAAACCATCTTGAGTAGTGCCTCTATCTATTTCTGCGGCGACAGGATCGAGATTATTAACCTCGACACAGGCAGCGGCACAACGTTCACAACCAATACATTTGGTAACGTCAACAAGGATTGAAAACATTAGATTTTCACCCCCTTGCCAAACAGCGCTTCCGCTATTTTATCGCCTGCGCCGGGTCGAAGCTGCCAGTGAACTCCAGAGGTACGGTCGAAATTAAACAAAATTATATGTGCAAGTTTAGAAAATGGAATTAAAACAAAGAGTAATTCTGCACTCAGTAAATGGGTTAGCATCATCACATCCCAGGGAAAAGGGTTATAATTGGGATGAGATGCAAGATAACCTGAAGCAAAGGGAAGAATAACCATTATTAGAAGAAAATAATCCATGAAACCACTCATTGCGCGCTGATGTTTCTTGAATGTACGGCATCCCAGCAGAATCAGCAGGCAGGCTATTGTGATAAGCGTCAGATAATCAGCTAACCCTTGACCTATTGACGGCAGATTTATATTAAAGAATTTCTCCCACAATACAATATGATCTATAATGCATATCGGAACGATAATAACTCCGATATGCATTATGTACGAAGCCAAAGAAAACAGCCTCGTCCCAGAGATGAAGTGTTTTATGGGTATTATCCAGCTTAATGTGTCCTTAATGATCTTCGACCATTTAACATCCCGCAGCACATCGCGTTTACGAATAAACAATAGATAAACCTGTGGAATGATAAGCCGTAATAAGCCTAAGACCATTATTAAAAACGTTAAAGTGAAGAGCGGACCTTTAGCAAATTCTATCCACTGTTCCATTATATCCTTTCAAGAAATTTTATTGTTAAATTGATGAATTGTTAAATGGTTAAATGGTTAAATTGCTGTATTGTTATTCTGGAGTGCACAAGCTTGCTTGTGCGATACTTAGCCCTTGCCAGTGTGCTGTCATAACGAAGCAAGCTTCATTAATCCATAGTAACAATTTAACAATTTAACAATGATTCTAATTTCAAATCAAATTACATCTCATAGAGCGCCGCTTCTTCCTTGCGCTCTTGAGGGCTTTTTCCACCTGGAATCTCAATGGCTTTAAGTATAAGGTCGTGCAATCCCATTACCTTACACGGCAACTCATAATGTTCAACCAATTCTTTAAGCTGCTTTTTACAGTTAGCACAGGGTGAGATGAGGATTTCAGCGCCTGTTTGCCGGATCTGCTCAGCTTTTACCTTCCCGCCTATATCCATCCGGAAATCGTGTATTTCATCTATGGAAACCAATCCACCGCCACCGCCGCAACAGTAGTTATTTATTCCGTGTGGTTCCATCTCAACGAAATCTTTTACAAAGGATTTGAGTATCTTACGTGGTTGATCAACTATCCAGCCCGAACGAGCGATGTTGCACGGGTCGTGATAAGTTACACGTTCAGTAATTATATCAGAATTCAGTTTGATTTTACCCTTCTCAAGACAGTCGAGTGCATATTCCATACAATTTATAACCGGATAGGCGTCTTGTTTTAAAAAAATCGGCACAAAATCGTGTGCTGATCGTGATGCATGACCACACTCACCGATGAGAATTTTCTTTCCACGCAGACGGTCAACTTCGGAAACGAGTTGCTTGACAATATTTTCAAGATACCAGTCGCTATAAAAAAGACCGTAGTTAATCCCATCATAATTGCCTGTTCCTATAGTCCACTTATCCCAATCACCGGCAGCGTATATCACAGCCGCATTTCCCATTAGGGTTTCCGGCTCCATCAGATAATCGCTCACAGCGGCAAAAAAGACAAATTCACGGTCATATTGATCAACCGGATATTCCATCTTGATACCAAAGCTTTCCTCCAGTTCCTCCGTCAAGAACTCTAATGTGTCAAGGAGAGCTACTTTTGGTATTTTCGATGTGTTGTGAGTTTCGCCCTCGAGTTGTTCATCAACACTAACCTGAAGTGCCTTAGATGAGATGCCGATGAGGCTGAGGATATATCGTCCAAGCCGCGTCAACAAGCTATGCTCGATACCGAGCGGACATTCCATTGTGCAGCGACGGCATGCTGTGCAGCGATAGAAAGCAACCGCCATCTCGTTAACGATTTCTTCTGTCAGATCAAATCTGCTGCTAAGCCGCGACTTAAACCAGCCGCTAATGGTAAAATAACGCTTATAAACCTCTAATAGGAGGTTAGTTCGATAACAAGGTATATCGCGCGGATCTCCTGAAGCCAAATAAACAGGACAAGCGACTGAGCAACGATTGCATTTGGCGCTTGTAGCGCAATACGTATCAAGCAATTGTCTATAATCGGTAAATTGAAGAACCGTTGCAAACGCTTCAAGGAAGCGTTCAACAAGGTTATCGGGGATCTTACCGGGAAGGTAATAAGGGTAGATATTTTCTTTTACTGAAGATTCAGTAGACGTTGCAGTTTTTGCCATTTAGAGTTCCATTATTAGGAGTTGCGTTAGGTGTTAACACCTGACGCAACTAATATATCTTCTCGATTTGAATCTTACAATTTACTAATAAAACCTATAATTTGCAAAAGATACTCATTATTATATATGGCATAACAATAATTCTGATCCTTTAAGTTTTAAATGAGTATTGTTATGTTGGGTAAAGGCGTCTATCGCTCCTGATTTCCCATTTTCAGATAGAATGCTCCGCAGGAGTGGTAAAGGGGAAAAACAACGTGAAATGTTAGAATTGTTCAGTGGACATAAAACGAGTATACTGTCACTCTATTTCCTAACGAACAATAAGCACTCGTTTTATATTGTCATTAATGACGAAGTAATAAACTCCGTTGGATAGAAATGGCACTTGCTGCGTTGAGATTCTTCTTCCTAACATATCAAATATCTGTGTCGAATTTTTCGTTAGTTCGACCAACTGATAGGCGCTTGACACAGAAAGAACGGTCATTGGTTCATTTAAAGGCATAATGCGTCTAAGCGGTCGCTCTGTTTTATCGAAAAACGGACGCCAAGCTTCAAGTGAATCACAAACCTGAGCAGCAACAGAATTTTGGAATGTCTCGAGGTTGTCATAATCAAACCGTCTGGAATTCACAAACGCTCTAGTCTTGGCGAAGATCAAATCTTCGAGTGGAAAGATGTAATCCCACAAGCCGGTTCCATCCTGATTGATGAGTTTTTGTGTGTCAATCATATTATTAATGTGGACATAATCCGATAATTCAATAGCAATATTGCATAACCTGCTGCCATCCTCGCCATCAACCTCTTCTGGTACAGAACCGGCTCTAACCCATAGAGGTACGGGAATACTGCCCATCTGATTACCGCTCATAATCCACATTATTGCATCAGATGGATTATGTTCGTTCTGTACGCCTTGTACTATCACCACTGTTCGAGTAGTTGAACGATTTATGCGATTCAGCCCCTTTCCGATCAATACGTTATTATTGACTAATCCATCCTCATAAGGATTATAATCGTCAATACAGAAATCACGGACGATATGACGAAACATATACTCAACGCTTAATTCATTATTATCAACAGCCTCTTTCATCAAATCATAAGCTCGGTCGTGACGAAACGGACCCCAATTGTTTGAGCGATTATTTAATCCCCTTCCGGAATAGCTGTAATTTGAGCGGACAATGAAACCATCCGGTGTGTCATCGGCATCGAACCGGGTGAAGCTGTAACCGGCGGTCTCAAACATAGCCGCTCCACCAAAGGCATCAATCACACCGTAATTACTGTTGTGAGTTCTGCCTCCTTCATTCAGCGAATCAAGCAATTCTTCGAAATCATCCACAGTTCTGCAAGTTGCTAATGCCAGCGCTTGAACCCATCCATCGTCGGCTCCAGCTCCGAAACCATTTCGAAAGGGACCTCGCTCAAGGTTGTAGCTGTTGCTGTTCTCTATGGCAAATCCCACAGCGTTCAGACCAGCCCAATACTCTCCGTTTTCATGATTACCGTAGGTTTGACCGATGAATGGTATCCCACCGTTATCCACATAATGGTATTCCTGGTCGTTAATACCTACGTCCCTGTTTTTATGCAGGATTGGTCTTCCATCTACTGTTATCCTGCCGGATGCAAGCCAGGTTGTGCAGGCATACGATGTTGTAACGGTAAAAAGAAGTACCAGGAATGTCATAATTCTCATTTTATATTCCTCAAATTAGTAATAAAATCCTTCATACTATTCCAGTGTTTGGAAAGCTTCAACTATTGGTTCCAGTAGATAAGATCAATAACAAGAACCATACTTAGCATTACTTTGTTAAGTATCAATATTGGTTTTTATAATTGTTTGAAACATTAAAAGTTCCGCGTAGGGGCCGATTTATCGAGCCCTTTTGCATAAGTAGAAGGGGCTCAATAAATTGGCCCCT
>JAVCDD010000356.1 GCA_030765125.1 Candidatus Hatepunaea meridiana | reverse complement strand
CCTTTTTTGTCATTCCCGCGAAGGCGGGAATCCAGATAAATTATTGTTTCTCCTGGATTCCCGCCTTCGCGGGAATGACAAAAAAGGGTTAATATCCAGAAAAACGGAGGTTTTCGGTCAGACACTACTTAACAAAGTAATGTTATTAATAATGACAATTCCTTTCGCAGTCGCGAACAGATGTCGAAGGCTTCCGATGCCTCCTCTTGATCCGCAGCTTATCCGGGGTAGCGATACTCTACCGCTGCTCGAGTAAGAAAACGCAACTCTTCCAAAGTCCAACTCCAACCTGAGTAAACCGATGATAATAACTGGTTCAGTACAGCAAGATCGTGCGTTTTCGGTGGTATAACCTTATGGTGAATCAGTATAGCCTTCAATAATTTCTCTATACATTGTTGAGCGTGAAAGCAAACGGCGTCATAATTCGGTTGATCCTTAGTCTTCAGTTCTCTACCAGCTGTGCGAAAATCCCCTTCCGCTTTAGCAATCCATTCTTTAACCGTCTCGTTCATAAAGTACCTTTCCTTTATCCAATGCTTCCCGAACTAACGGATCTCCTTCATCATATCGCCGTCTGATGTCATCCGGTCGTTGCGCCAATAAATCAATGGCAAAATGTGGATTAGTTTTATTTAGAATTTCCAGCGATTTGCGAAATGATCTTCCCTCAAACGGCAAAATCACCATCAAATCAACGTCCGAATCTACTGATGGATTGCCATAAGCATACGAACCGAACAGAATTACTTTCTCCGGTTGGAATAATTGAACGATTTGCTTGTTCAATTTAATAATATTATCCATTGTGACTATCATATCACATCTCTTTTTTTCTCCAGATTTGTTAGTTCAGAGTTCATTCCGAAGCTTCGGGATGAACTCTGAACTTATGGATTCAATCTGCTTAATCTGCTGTGAATTCTTCCGGTGGAACGATTTTTTCGAGTTCTTCAACTAAAGACGGTAGTTCATACTTGACAACGTCCCACACAATTCTAAACTGAATATTGATGTAATTATGAACGATCCGGTGACGCATTCCAATAATTTTAGTCCAAGGTATTACCGGATATTTTTCACGACATTCATCCGATACTAACCGAGCGGCTTCACCTACTATTTGAATAAGATGAACCAAAGCCAGGCGCAAATCATCATTATCATCGAAATCATCCCGATTAATATCCTTGACCTTGCATACAGCTCTTAACGCATAATCCAGCATATGACCGAGATAAACCATATCATCCTTTATCATATAACATCTCCGAGTGAAATGATTTATGTCTTTTAATTCGCCGACTAAGATCCTTTTCATCTAACAAATCAACTTTCCTCCCCCCAAGAATTTGTGATAACTCCTCCTCTATTTCAAATATCTTAAATCCAATGATAGTATTCGGTTCAAACTCATACAACACGTCAATATCGCTGTCATCCCGGAAATCATCACGCAATACGGATCCGAACAGCCATAACTTGCAGATATGGCGCTTGCGGCAGAATTGGTTTAACTTCTGTTTGTTAATTGGTATTTTTATGGGCATAATTCATTCCTTATTTTATCCGCAAATTTCGTAGATATTTTGTTTGTTAGTTCAGGGTTTAGAGTTCATTCCGAAGCTTCGGGATGAACTCTGAACTAAAAAATCTGCGTAATCTGCGGAAGAAAACACTGAAGCATGGACTCTAACAAAATATCCGCAGGCACAAATGCCTACGCTACTTTTTCCCAACCCCTTCCAACATATCCTTGATCCCGCCAATCGAACTGAGAACGCCGGTTGCTTCGTAGGGTAAATATATCACCTTGTTATCCTTGCCGGAAACCATTTGTTTTAGCGTATCTATGTAGCGAACGGCGATCAGATAGTTTGCCGGGTCGCCTTTGGAGAGAGCGATGGCTTTGGTGATTTTCTCAATGGCTTCAGCCTCAGCCTGGGCGACCTTGATGCGCGCTTCGGCTTCACCTTCGGCTTTTAGTATCTTGGCGCGCTTTTCACCTTCCGCCTTGTTTATCTCCGCCTCGCGGATGCCCTCCGCTTCGAGGATGTTCGATCTCTTCTGACCTTCCGCTTGGAGGATGGCTGCACGGCGGTCACGCTCGGCGCGCATCTGCTTCTCCATCGCCGAACGGATGTCGAGTGGTGGGTTTATGTCCTGCAACTCAACACGGTTGACCTTCACGCCCCACTTGTCAGTTGCGTCATCGAGTATGGCGCGCATCTTGGAATTGATCAGATCACGCGAAGACAGCGTTCCATCAAGATCTAACTCGCCAATGATGTTCCTGAGCGTTGTCTGGGTCAGCTTCTCTATTGCATCGGGCAGGTTGGCAATCTCATACACCGCTTTGACCGGATCGGTGATCTGGAAATAGAGCATTGCATTGATCTCGGTTACCACGTTGTCACTGGTGATGACGTTCTGCCGCGGGAAGTCGTATACTGTCTCCCGCAGATCGATCTTCTTCAATTTTTTTCTAACGGCAACTCTTTTGCCATCTCGACCCTCGCGCATATACTTCCACTCTATCTCGCGCGCCTTGTCGATGATAGGCCAGATGATGTTGATGCCCGAAGTCAACGTCTTATGAAACTTCCCGAGCCGTTCAATTACGATGGTCTCCGCTTGTTGAACAATCGTGAAACCTTTCGCCATGAAAATGATAATAAAAATGGCGAAGATTATTACGACTATTAGAAAACCCATTATTAATCCTCCTTGTTTGAATAAATCGGTTCAACGATCAATTTCGTGCCTTCTACCCTGATGACTTTAACACTTACACCTGCATCAACCGCTGAGTTATCTTCCGTCACGCCGCGCCAGTCTTCACCGCCGACGACAATCCTGCCAATATTCCCTGCGGGATTGATCGCCTCAGTAACGACTCCCTGTTTTCCAACCAGAGCATCTACGTTTGTCTTTATTCCCTCGGAAGCCGTATAGAACCGTTTCAGTATAAATGGTCTGATACCGAAGAACACAATCTGAGAAATCACCGCAAAGATGATAACCTGCAGCGATAAACCAAGTCCCATAAGCGCGAATCCCCCCCCCGCCAGACAACCGATACCAAGACAGGCAAGCAGAAAACCGGGTGTGAATATTTCCAGGATAAACAGCAGAATCGCTGCTATCATCCAAATTAACCAAGGTTGCATTTTATATTCCCTTTCAAGATTTAGCAATTTGTTATTATTCTTCAATATAAAGAAATATTTTAACTAATAACAATATCGTTCAGTAGAAAAATGGTGTTATGTGCATTATATTTAGGTAATGTTAATCTATTGTTTGATTGTTAAATTGTTAAATTGTTAAATTGTTAAATATGTTATATTGTTATATTGTTTGATTAATGATTCTGTTGATTAAGTCAACAATTTCAGAATTACCCTCCCATTTTGTCATTCCCGCGAAGGCGGGAATCCAGAGTTTTCAAGTATTTAACAAACACCATCTGGATTCCCGCCTTCGCGGG
>JAVCDD010000032.1 GCA_030765125.1 Candidatus Hatepunaea meridiana | reverse complement strand
GTTTTTCTGGATATTAACCCTTTTTTGTCATTCCCGCGAAGGCGGGAATCCAGGAGAAACAATAAGTTATCTGGATTCCCGCCTTCGCGGGAATGACAAAAAAGGGGCTTTCCGGTCAGACACTATTATAGGAACCGCATTGGTAAATGTAATTGGTTTGATAGCGATGATTCTAAAGGGATTATTTCAAGCTAAGATCAATTAATAGCAATAAATCAACTAATCACCAAACACTATACATGATTTTTACTTCCATTGCTGGAGTGTATTTGATAGTAGGTTAGATCCGGCAAAAGTTATAATTCACAAAATGCAATGCCACCGCACACCTTAACCTCTTCAGTGTCTTACTAAACCCGTTCGTTAGTCTTATAAATCGCCTCATCTGTATTTTTATTGTAAGATTTTGTCTTTCAATTTAAGATGTGTTTATGTCAGACTCTTCGGGATACACGCATATTATCCTTTGGTTTTAAACCCGCCTCTATTGATGGAGTTTTCATTTGTCACTGTCATTTGGATCATACAGGAGGGTTGACTAATTTCCTTGAGCTAAAATCAGTAATAATTGAGTTTCAAAGATAATAATTTGAAATAATCATCATTCAATTTTCACATCAATTATGAAATCCACCATAATCTACGACAACGAATCACACAAAAAAGGTCTAAAACCTGACTGGGGATTCGCTTGTCTTGTTGAAGCATTCGGCAGGAAGATGCTGTTTGACACCGGCGCAAAAGGTTCAATGCTGCTTGATAATATGAAAAAACTAGGCATTGAACCTGCCTCTATTGATGAAGTCTTCATCTCTCATTATCACTGGGATCATACAGGCGGATTGACTGATTTCCTTGATCTTAATCCTGTCAGGGTTTACATCCCCTCCTCCTGCCCGGAACCCCAGAATGCTGGAGAAGTGATTAAAGTCGAAGAAGCGTTCAGACTGCACGAGGGTATTTTCTCAACCGGTGAGCTTAAGGGAATCGAACAATCACTTCTAATTGAGACGGAAAGGGGATTAGTCGTCATTGCAGGTTGTTCCCATCCGGGCGTCAGTAGTATATTAGAAGCAGCTTCTCAATTCGGTAAACCTTACGCACTAATCGGCGGCTTGCACGGATTCAATGAATTTGAATTGGTAAAGGATTTGGAACTGATATGTCCTACTCATTGCACTCAGTTTATATCGGAAATTGAGTCGGTTTATCCTGACAAATTTATGAGCGGTGGTGCGGGAGAAATCATCATAATATGAAAGAGTTTTGAATCCTTCCCGAAACTTCAGGATGCCTTTTCCAAAGGAAACGTCATATTTCGCGCGAGTCAACAAAGTATGAAAAAAGGGCGTCTCCTTGGTAATTATTTTGGAGTGCGCAAGCTATGCTTGCACCTTCTGTATTGATTATGTGTAGTGTACACAGCGCAAGCATGGCTTGCGCACTCCAAAATATTGAATATGCGAGAGATAATTAAGTTTTCCAAAGGACTACCAAGCTAAAGCTTGAACTCTGAACTTACAAAAATAACCATTGATCGACATATTCAATATATTACTTAACAACAGATTCTTCCACGCCGGCAACTTACCACAGTCAGTTTCACGCCGCTATGTAACTTATGCTGCGCTGGCGGGTGTTGTGATGGGAGTTCTGCAGTTCGGGGAGATTATTGCCCGTAAATCGCTCGGTGCAAGCGGGCTTTTTATCACCCTGATGGTAATGGCTATGCCTGTTACCAGCATTACTTCAATCTGGTGGGCAAGGCTCCTGGTGGGAAGGGATCAGCGTAAGTTCGTTCTGCTGTTCGGATCGCTTGCTTATTTAGTCTTGATGAGTGGGCTTTTACTCCACACAATTGAGCATCTGTTGACAATGTACATCCTTTTCTTTCTGGTCAATGCTCTTATTATACCTTCTGAGAATCGAATATTCCAGCAGCATGTCCCCGCGAAACGTACCGGACGACTATTTGGAATGGCGAACGGACTGCGGACAGCAACAGCGGCGCTGATTTCCGCATTTGCAGGCTGGTATATGGATATATTCGAGGGTGGTTACAGACATCTTTATTTCGGAGTCGCGTTAGTCGGTTTTATTGCGTTAATCCATTTTGCTTCGATTCCAACAGGTCAAATCAAAGGCGCTGATACCATACCATTCAATCGCAGGCTATTGTTGGAACCGCTGCAGAAGGTTATAGAACTACTAAAACGACGCGGTGATTTCTTTCGCTTCGAGATGGCTTTTATGCTCTATGGGATAGCTTTTATGATGAGCCTGCCTGCTATACCGCTTTACCTTGTAGATGACTTACAGCTAAGTTATAGTACAATAGGCTTGGCGCGTGGGATGACCAGTCAACTGGTAATGATACCGGTTATTCCTTTGTTAGGACGGATATTCGATCGCACTACACCACACCGGTTGGCGAGTGTGATTTTTCTAATGCTCTCGATATTCCCGCTGTTATTACTCTCAGCCGGACAATTCGTGGGAACTATGCGTATGGTAATGATCTATATTACTTTCGGGTATTTTGGAATGGTAATGAGTGGTGTGATGATATTGTGGAGTCTTTCATCGTTGCGATTCGCTGGTAAGGAAGACGCCGGAGTTTATCATTCAGTACATGTCGCCGCTACCGGAATACGCGGAATATTCGCACCGCTGCTCGGCTATCTGATTATGAGTACAATGGGCAAGACAACAGTGTTACTTGCCAGCAGTGTGTTGTGGGTTTTGTCAAGTATATTTGTGGTGTTAATGCGATACTGGGATGTCCGGAAAGGTGAATTCAGGTCTTTAAGAGCACAGTAAATATTTTTGTTTTATTGAATTCATTGTAAGGAGTTGCATACACCCGTCAGTGTTATTACTTTCAATATAGTATCAGTAATCCCACTTTATTTCAGGAGTAGCAGGCGTCTCTGCTTGCGAGAAGCATATATCTTCATATCAACTGTATCCACGCAGGCAGAGACGCCTGCTACTCCATAATATTAAGTGGGAAGCTTGCAATGCCCAAGAATATATTCTCCTATCAAAATGAAACATAAATTCCCAATCATTTTCTTAATAACAGCATTCTTGATTCTGATTACAGTCAACGTTGGTAATGCTGTCAATAAGCCACAAGTCGCCGCATTCGATTTCAGCGCTGAAAACGTATCATCCCAGGTCGCATTGATGGCGGTACGTCAACTGCGCACAGCTCTGACAAATATCCAGAGAATGGATATTATTGAAAGAGAACAGATGGAAAGGATTCTTGAGGAACAAGGCAAGATGCTGGATGAATGTCGTGAAGATGGCTGCCGCATTGAGTTTGGAAGACTCGTTAATGCAGATATGATTATCATCGGTGAGGTTTCCCGAATAGATAACCTGTACACCTTGTCCGCCCGCATCATAGATCTGGAAACCGGACGGCACGTTGTCAATAAAAGTATACCGTTTACAGCTTCGGAAGAGCGAGAAATCCTTGAACACGTGCCTGAATTAGCAACGGAATTATCTAACGGTTTGAAATGGAAAGTTCTGGTGATCCATGTCAGCCCAAAGGGAAAGATTATTGTCGATGCAGGACTCGGATTGGTTTGCAAAGGAGATACTCTGAAAGTTAAGCGTCTTGCAGAGAAATTCAAGCACCCTGAGACTCTGGAATGGAGGTATATAATTGGAAAAGTTGGTAAATTGAAAGTTATTGATGTTGAAGAAGAACAATCTACTTGTTCAATTATAAGCGGTGTTAATTATCGAGTAAATGATTTCATAGAAATAGGCGGTGATGTAAGAGAAGTTCCGACTGGAGCAATCTTTATCAAAACCAAACCGCTTGGCGCTACCGTAAAAATGGATAAGCTGACCAAAGGAAAGACACCGCTTACTTTAAACGATGTTCCCATAGGTAAACACTCTATTGAGGTGAAATTCCAAAGCTACAGGGAGGTTAAAATTGTTACTGTTAAAACTAAAAAGACGACGACTGTATCTTTCAAACTTGGAATGCAAGAAAATCCCATCACAAGTTATTTCAAGGATTATGAAGATGCAAATTCCGTACTTAGATTTACTTATAACCAGAACAACCTCAAATTAAAAGCATATCATAATGTTGCCACTCATGTGTGCGATGATGAGTATCATATTGAGTCTTCTCACAAATCCGTTAATTTCATTCAGACAAATATAGGAATTCGCACTCACAAAGGGAAGAAAAGAGAAAAAGACCGATTCAACGAACTTATATATTCCCACGGTGAAAATGATGATATAGTCAAAAACGAACTCAACCTCCTGTTCGGATCAAGTTCAACCTTGATGTTTCAACTGCTGCCTGTTCGATATATCCTCGGTCTCGGTTGGTATTGGGGGGATATGGGAGACAACAATGAATTTAAAGGAATAACATGTCATAACAGATTAGAGGTAGAGATTCATCCGTTCATTTCTTCCGTGATCATTATCGGGAGTCTATCCTTCAGCGCTTATGGAGATTTTGATAGAGAAGATAGATACCGGGAATTTTCAAAGGATGATTATTTATATAAGGCAGGATGTAAAAACGTTGAATCAGATAAACTCGAAGATGGCGATGAAGCTACTTTTCTTAAGGGTGGTATGATGATTGGATATGGGGTGTCGATAAAGATTGCTTTTAAATGACAAGTAACAAGTGACAAGGTAATCACAACATTACAACATTATTGAATTCTGCTGTTTACTTCTCTGTAACATAACTAAACAATCTTTGCTAATCTCAACACCTTCCGGTCCAACACCAAGCTGGTTATCAGGTTTACTCGATCCATGAAAATCCGATCCACCTGTATATATTAAGCCATTTTCAAGCGCTATTTTTCTAAGCCGGTCACGCAGTATTATGGAATGCGTGGCATAGTCGCTCTCCAGACCATCCAGACCATAGGATTTCCACAGAGATAAGCGATCCAACATCCTGTCCATCTTCTTACCGTGATTACCAGGATGCGCCCATACGGCAACACCACCTGCATTATGTATCAGCTCGATTGCATCTTTTAATTGCAAACGATATCTATCAAGGTATGCAGGACAACCATGTCCTATTAGTTCATCAAATACATCACTTACAGTTTTAAATTTACCGGAAGCTACCAGTACTTTGGCAATGTGCGTTCTGCCACAAGTTCCCTCGGGTGACAAACGTAGAACATCTCCTATTTTAACGTTATAGCCCAACTCATTTAAACGAGCAACAATCTTTTCGTTTCGATCAGAACGGGATGATTTGAGTTTGCTAATGATTCTAATGAGTTCAGAATTATGATGATCTATATAGTAACCTAACAGGTGCATAGAACCATCTTCGTGATTTACACTGAATTCTACTCCCGGAATTATGTCTATTCCGAATTTTTTACCAGCGGATCTTGCCTGGTCAATTCCATCAATAGTATCATGATCTGTAAGGGCTATGGTAGTTAATTCCTTTTCTGTGGCGATTTTAACAAGTTGCCAAGGCGAGAGTTCTCCATCTGAAATGCTTGAATGTGTATGGAGGTCAATTTTAATCACTTTAATAGAAGCCCTTTTCTTACCGCAGAGAACTTAGAGGAATCCATTAGGCAGGGACGCCTACGTTACTGATGTTTCATAGTTAATAGATGCAATCCTCAGGAAACGTTCAAGAACGGATTTTAAATTATCGAGAGGAATCATATTCGGACCATCTGATAGAGCTTGAGATGGGTTTTTATGAACTTCGAGGAACAACCCGTCTATTCCAACGCCCGCAGCAGCATAAGCAAGGTATGGAGCATATTTTCCGTCGCCGCCTGAACTATTGCCTAAACCACCGGGTTGTTGGACTGAATGCGTAGCGTCGAATATTACAGGAAAGCCGAATTTGCGCATCTGCACAATTCCTGTGAAATCAACTACTAATTTGTTGTAGCCAAAAGAGCTGCCTCGCTCGGTTATCATAATCCGTTTTCCGCCGGAGTTAACAACCTTTTCGATTATAGGCTTAATATCTTCTGGCGCTATAAACTGTCCCTTCTTGATGTTTACCGGTAAACCTGTTTTTGCAGCAGCAATCAACAGATCGGTTTGGCGACAGAGAAAGGCAGGGATCTGAACAATATCAACTACTTCGCTAACAGTGGTAATCTCATTAACAGAGTGTGCATCGGTTAAAACGGGTACGCCTATCTCCGTTTTTACTCGGTTGAGTATTCTTAAGCCTTCCGCTAAACCGGGTCCACGATAGGAATTAATTGAAGTTCGGTTAGCTTTATCGTAGGATGCTTTAAATATAAAAGGCATGCTGAGATCAGTACAGATTCTACTGATTTCCTCAGCATGCCTTAAGGTCATTTCCTCGTTTTCAATTACACAAGGACCTGAAATAAGAACCGGCAGATTGTTATCTCCAATAGTTATTCCGTCTACAATTTCAAAACTCTGGGTATTCATTCAAACTTATCCCATTCATCTGTTTACTCGACGGTCACAGCCTTGGCTAAATTGCGAGGTTGATCCACGTCGCAACCTCTGAGCACGGCAATGTGATATGCTAATAGCTGCAATGGAATGACGGATAGAATTGGCGTCAGATATGTATCCGTTCTGGGTATTTCCACAACGTGATGAGCGTAACGGTGTATTATCTCATCACCTTCGTTGACGACCGCAATGATGTTACCTTTACGCGCTTTGACCTCTTCAATATTGCTGATAACTTTTTCATAAGTATGACCGTTTACTGCAATGAATATCACGGGCATATTCTCATCAATGAGGGCAATCGGACCGTGCTTCATCTCTGCAGCCGGATAGCCTTCAGCGTGAATATAGGATATTTCCTTCAGTTTCAGTGCGCCTTCTAACGCCACCGGAAAATTGATCCCCCGGCTGAGATATAGAGCATTGGTGCAATCAACTAACTTTTCAGCCAATCTTTTTATCTCGTCGGATCGGTCAATCAGAGATCGGATTTTTTCCGGAAGCTTCATCATTTCTTCAGCCAGTATTTGTCCACGCTCTTTTGTAATCCTTCCTATTTGTCTTCCCATTTTAAGCGCCAGCAATGTTAATACTGTAACCTGCGATGTAAAAGCCTTTGTGGATGCGACACCAATTTCAGGTCCTGCGTGAAGATAGACACCACCATCGGTCTCCCGTGCTATTGTAGAGCCCACTGAATTGCAGATACCCAATGCTATTGCTCCTCTGTCTTTGGATTCACGCATAGCCGCTAGAGTGTCAATGGTCTCACCCGATTGGCTGATTGATAGTGTGATCGTTCCGGGTTCAATTATCGGATTGCGATAGCGGAATTCGGAGGCATACTCAACTTCTACTGGAATTCCAGCTAAATCCTCAAGCAGATATTCTCCGATCATACCGGAATGCCAGGAAGTGCCGCAAGCTATGATTATAAACCGCTTGGCTTCCTTAAGTTCGTCCTCAAAATTGTGCAACCCGCCTAATTTTGCAGTACCTTCATCAACCATGAGTCGTCCACGCATCGAATCGTGCACCGATTCTGGTTGACCAAATATTTCCTTGAGCATAAAATATGGAAACTGATCTTTTTCGATCTCTTCAATATTGAAAAATATCTGTTCGACTTTATTATTGACGATCTGATGATCAAGTCTGGTATTTGTAACGTTATCGTTAGTCACTACAGCAAGTTCACCGTCGTCTAAGAAGATAACGTTGCGTGTATGATCAATAATGGCTGCCAGATCGGAAGCAATGAGGTTCTCTCCTTCACCAAGCCCTATAATTAATGGACTGCCCATGCGAGCTGCGATAAGTTTATCCGATTCATCTGCACAGGCAACTACCAAACCGTAAGTGCCCTTAACCTGTGTAAGAGCTAACCTCACAGCCTGTTCGATATCACCTTCGTAGAACTCCTCAATCAAGTGAGCAAGTACTTCGGAATCGGTATCAGAGACAAATTGATAGTCTTTTGAGATCAGTTCGGTTTTGAGCGATTGGTAATTCTCAATAATGCCATTGTGAATGATGACTATCTTGCCGGATCTATTAGTATGGGGATGTGCATTAAGTTCGTTAGGTTCACCGTGTGTAGCCCATCTTGTATGTCCCAATCCGGTGCAACCAGGCATATCTTGACCTTCAAGACGTTCTCTGAGTACGGCAAGCTTTCCCGTTGACTTAGTAACAGAAAAACTGCCGTTGTTGAATACCGCAACACCAGAAGAATCATAGCCGCGGTATTCCATCCTTCTCAGCCCATTCATAAGAACCGGTAGGACTTCCTTGTGACCGATATAACCGATTATGCCGCACATTTTAAATACCTATGTTAAAGTTTAACGATACGCGGAGTCGACGTCACCGATATAGTCTTCACTACGATTAATTCTATCTATTAAAGCTGGTCTATTCAATGCTAAGGACGTTGAAACCAACATTAGCAAAACCTACCACTAATGGCAGTCCAACATAACATAATCCAATTTATACTTATTTATGCTTGTTTTTGGTAGATTTTTGGAAGCAGTTCTTTATCGTTCAATCAGTGAATCTTTGTATAAACTGATACGATGATGTTTTGTGTAATTCCATCAATATTCCTGATATTTAGCCTTGATGTCGATCTTTTTACACAAGCGCTTTGTTTTTGCTAATGCACCCTTTGGGATTAGTAGTTGAAAAGCCGGCGCTGCATCTGCAATCGGTTTCCATCGGCTCTCGGCTTGGATGTTGCTAATCGAAGTGGCAGTTTCCACTTCGATTACTGTCTGTATTTCGGTTCCTTTTGGATCAAAGAGAGCAATATCGGGTATAACTCCACCAAGTTCAGCCTTTTCGCCTTCGTCGAAACAAGTAACAACTCGGTATTGTTCCGGATTATTCTTCTGAACCAATTCTGCATATTTCCTCACGACAGTATCGTGGTCGTCATAACTGAATATCTGCGCCATTGTTTACTTACCTCTATTTTTAGGCTTTGCTTTAGTCTTCGTCCTTCATCATTCCAAAGGTGTTACCCGCGCAATTCATCCTTATCAATCCTGCCGGTGGAAGTGGTTGGTAGATCCTTGTAAAACCTTATTACGGCAGGTACTTTGTATAGTGCCATTCGCTCCCGGCAGTATTCGGCTAACTGTTCTGTAGAAATGGTAGCTTCTTCCTTGAGAACTATACAAGCTTTAACTTCCTCACCCATAATCTCATCAGGTATTCCAACGATAGCAACTTCAGAAACATCTGGATGACCATAAAGTACTGTTTCAACTTCAGATGGGTAGATTGAGAATCCGCCCTTAATTATTCTATCATTTTTTCTGCCCACCAGATAAAAGAAACCGTTAATATCCATCTTCCCGAAATCACCGGTATAGAACCATCCATCTCTTAATACTTCTTCTGTCATTCGAGGTCTGTTGATATAGCCACGCATAACATTGGAACCTTTAACAATAATCTCACCAACTTCACCTATAGATGCTTCATCGCCCTTCTCATTAACAACCTTCATTTCGACACCGGGGATAGGGTGTCCCAATGAACCAACACGCCTGCCGGTTCGCCATTGATTGAAAGATGTTACGGGAGAAGTTTCACTGGTTGTATAAGCTTCAAGGATATACGTTCCGAAAGCTTTTTCGAATTCCTTAAGCACTTCATCATTAATGGCGCCTCCACCGCAGACACAAAGCCTGATAGGTTTTTCAGGTGGAGCATTATCCTCGTTGATTTGATCAATTAGCAAATTAAATATTGATGGAACACCGACAAAAATTGTACAATCACCTGACATTAATGTGTTATATACTGTCTCGATATCAAACTTGGGGTGAAGCGCCATTGTTGCTCCGGAACACAGTGGAAGATGCATCAGCAGGGTTTGACCGATAGGATGAAAAAGTGGAAGTACCGTCAACAGAACGTCTTGAGGAGTCACTTGCATTATTTCACGGCAGGCGTTTACATTTGAAGCGATGTTTCCATGAGTTAGCTCAACGCCTTTGGGTGTGCCGGTGACTCCGGCAGTATATTGCACAACCGCTGGATCCGATTCCTCTACGTTAACAATATCTGTCATCGGGTGATTATTTGAGATTAATTTTGTTAAACTAAAAGCGTCGTCAGGAAGTGAATCACCCAACAGGATAACATTCTTGAGGGAACTGATAACTGATACATGTCGAGAGAGATCATTCCAGATGCCACTCCAGGCTATCAATGCTTTTGCTTCAGAGTCCTCCAGAACCAATGCAGCCTCATTCCCTTTATACATCATATTGATTGGCACTACTACTGCGCCTAATCGAAGAACAGCATAGTAGGCAATAGGAAATTGGGGAAGGTTTGGCAGCATTATAGCTACCCTATCGCAACGGCGAATACCTAATCTGTAGAGACTACGCGCCAAGCGACGTACCGCTTCTGTTATTGTTGTATAGGAAATCTCCTTGCCTGAGAAACGTATAGCAGTTTCTGAGCCACGATCAGTAGATATTTGTTCTAAAAGGTGGTTTAAATTCATTAATAATCCAATTGAAATGTAATTAAGTTAATTGTTGTAGTAGTAAAAGTTTTCTTTAGTAATTATACGTTGGATATAATTAAATATTTCAAAATCGAGGTTTGTAATCATTGCTATGTTATGAGTTTCCAACATCTCATTAGCGTCTACTACAGACGTGTTGGAAGACTTTATCCTGCAATTGAACTTAACCTGACAGGAACGCAAGACTAAAGACAAAAAAGTACTATATCCATAACTCCCGGTCGAGGCTGCGGTATTGAATAGCTTCAGCTAAATGTTCCGGTTTAATATCAGGAACGTTTTCAAGATCGGCAATTGTTCTGGATACCTTAAGTATCCTGTCATAGGCACGTGCTGAAAGTCCTAAGGAATCCATTGCTGATTTAATAAGCAATTCACCTTCACTACTTATCCGACAGTATTTACGGTTTTCACGCGTTCCCATATCGGCGTTTACACAAAGCGTCGGAATGTGTCTAAACCGCTCAGTTTGAATGTGTCTGGCAGCCATTACTCGATCTTTTATCGCTGCGGACGATTCACCTGATGTATCTGAAGCCAGGTCTTTATACTCGATTGCCGGTACTTCGATGTGAATATCAATTCTATCGAGAAGAGGTCCCGAAACGTGCCCGCGGTATTTCTGAACCTGAACGGCACTGCAACGGCACTCTCGTGATGGATGTCCGTAGTAACCGCAGGGACAGGGATTCATTGCTGCAACAAGATTGAAATTTGCTGGATATGTAACAGACATCTTGCTGCGTGTTATAGTAACCTGTCCATCCTCAATCGGCTGCCTCAGCACTTCGAGAACGTTCTTTTTGAACTCAGGCAATTCATCGAGGAATAACACACCCTTATGCGCCAGGGATACCTCGCCAGGACGCGGGATTTGTCCGCCACCAATAAGACCTGCATCGGAAATGGTGTGATGCGGATTACGGAATGGTCGAACTGACAAAAGCGGTGTATGTGGTGGCAAGTAACCACCTACCGAATAAATCTTTGTTGTTTCAAGCGCATCATCGAGGGTAAGTGACGGCATTATAGTCGGCAACCGTTTTGCCAGCATTGTCTTGCCAGATCCGGGCGGACCGATCATCAGCACATTATGACCACCGGCAGCGGATACCTCAAGCGCACGCTTGGCGTGTTCCTGTCCGCGGACGTCGCTGAAATCAACCGGATACTTTATTGCTACGTTAAAGAGCGATTCAGGATTTACTGAAACAGGTTCAATAACGGCTTCGCCATTTAGAAAATCAACTGCTTCACGTAGATTCTTTAGAGGATAGACCTTCAGGCCTTCAATCATAGCAGCTTCATTGCTGTTCGTTTCAGGCAGCGCCATACTAACAATTCTTCTGTCAACTAAATCTGCTGCTATTGGAAGAGCGCCTCGAACGGGTCTTAGACTGCCATCCAGGGCTAATTCACCCAAGAGCACCGTTCTTTGGACATTATCTGTAGAAACTTGACCGGTTGCAGCTAAAATCCCTAAGGCGATAGGCAGATCGAAGGATGAACCCTCCTTTTTAATCGCAGCGGGAGCGAGATTGACTGTTATTCGTTTCCGAGGAAAGAGAAATCCTGAATTCTTAATAGCTGCATTAACACGTTCTCGAGACTCTCGAACGGCTCCATCAGGAAGCCCAACCGTTGTATAAGTAGGAAGCGCTGTATCCAGGTGTACTTCGACCTTGACTATATATGCATCTATTCCCTGTACCGCTGCCGAAAGTATCCTGGCATACAAATGACTATCCCTAAATAGAATAATGAGTTAATTATAGTTATAATCCTCAAATCAGAGGCAATCCTAAATATAGGTAAAACAATACTAACTGTCAATAGATTTTATAACTATTTGGAAACTTAAAAAACCTATATGTAATGATTACCTACCAGCTATATTGCCAACCTATTAAAATCCTTCCCCGTGGGATTCTGAAAAACCCTTAGATCAAATTGTGGTATTACAGCAATAATATGATCGAAAATATCCGACTGGATGTCTTCGTAATTCAACCACTCTATATCATTAGTGAAGACATATATTTCGATGGGCAACCCGTTTGAACTTGGAGATAACTGCCTGACCAGAAATGTCATATCATTATGGATTTTGGGATGCATTCGCAGATAAGCTTTTATATAAGCTCTGAATATCCCAACGTTTGTGAATTTCCGACCATTAATCAATTCTTCTGTATTAATATTATGTTCGCGATTATAATTCAGTATCTCTTCTTCTTTTTGAGCAATAAAATCTTTCAATAGTTGAAATCGCTTAACTCTCATTATCATTTTTTCATCACATAGCTTAATAGTTGTCATATCAATATAGAGCGCTCGCTTGATACGCCTGCCACCGCTTTCAGTCATTCCTCGCCAATTCTTAAAGGATTCCTCGATTAGTTTATGAGTTGGTATTACCGTTACTGTTTTATCCCAGTTCTGAACCTTCACAGTATGCAATGCAATATCAATGACATCTCCATCAGCTCCAAATTTCGGCACCTCGATCCAATCACCGATCTTGACCAGATTGTATGCTGAAATTTGAAGACTGGCAATAAATGATAAAATAGTATCGCGAAAAACAAGAATCAAAACAGCCGTTAAAGCTCCGATACCTGATAATAAGACAAGCGGTGATTGACCGATCAGCACGGCAATGATAACAATAAAACCGAGTATAAAAAGAATAATCTTGGCAATTTGAATATAACTCTTCAGTCCTACCTTTTTATCTATATGCTTTTTATCATAGATTTCATTCCAGGCAGTCAATAGAGCATCAATAACCAATAAGAATATCCATATACCATAAACTGTAATAATCCTTTTAACAGGTTCTTCAAAAATTCCGAAGAGGTAGGCGAAGTTGTAGATAATAATGGCAGGCACAAGATAGGCAAAGCGTTGAAAAACTCTCTTATGCAGTAAAACATCATCAAGCTTGGTCTTGCTTTTCTGTACAATTATTTCCAGCCATTTAAGAAGATAACTTCTTGTAATGAAAAACAATACAAAACTTACAGCAAAGATGCCTAATATTTCTAATAATCTGGAAATCAAAGGATACTGTTGAATATAACTAATTACAGATTCAATCGACATTCAATTATTCCAGTTTTTCAGTAGAAGCGACACTCTTCTCGCTTGGTTTTCTAACCGCAGATTACGTGGGTTTTTTATATATATTTTCCGTCCTTCGCTCTTCATCCTTTATATCCTGGTACTGTCGTTAAGTCAGCAAAGAACATCTTCTTTTCGTCCTCGTTTTCAATCATTTTACCATACCTTGTTGCGAGGATTAAGTACTCTTCAAGAGCATCCTTATCATCAAGTTCCGCTGCTGTTCGCGCTAAAGCTTCGTAAGCATAGGCAATTGTAAATGGTCCTAGATCGCCTTCCCTGCAGAGTTCAAGGCATTTTTGACCGTGGTAAAGTGCGGGAATAAATCGTTTGACCTTAAGGTTGGCACGGGCAAGATGCCACTCGGAACGGGCAATGTCCAACGGTTCGCCGAACTCACCTTGATGAAAACGGACAGCATAAGCAGCGTTGATTAATCGATCAGCGTCATAAGGCGTCAGTTCTTCCTCGTCCAGCAACCCCCAGACAACATCAGTAATGCTCCTGATCATTCCTTTATATTGTTCCGCCGTGAAGTTATGTTCTTTACTCATTTGAATTCCTCTTTTTAATCCTGTTATTAACAGGTATTATTACTATTTTGTTAAGTAGATCCTGCTTACTTCCTCGTTTCCTCACTTTTTCACTATCAAATAAATATCTTAATTAGAATAAGATAAACAATAGCCGTAACAATTGCAGCAGCAGGTATTGTAATAACCCACGACATAAGAATTTTATTGACCACCCTCATATCAATAGCGCCTATCCCTCGAGCCAGACCGACACCGATGACTGCACCGACCAGAGTATGCGTCGTGGATACCGGCATACCTAACTTTGAAAAGATCAACACAATCGTTGCCGCTGAAAATCCCGCTGCGAACCCTCGCGATGGTGTAATGTTGGTTATCTTCTTGCCTACAGTATCTATAACATTTTTCCCGAACACAGCCAATCCAATGACAATTCCGGTACCACCCATAACAAGTATCCAGATCGGAACTTCTGCTTTCAATCCTATGAGACCTTCATGATAGATCGCCCAAATGCCAGCCAGAGGACTGACAGCGTTGGCGACGTCGTTGGCGCCATGAGCAAATGCAATGTAGCCGGCGGTAATAATTTGCAAATACTTGAAATTGCCTTCAACGATGGTAAGCTGCACTCTTTTTTTACGATCTGAAGAACGGGGTAATACTGATCTGGCGATAAACATCGCTATTAAACCAATGACTAATGCTGCAATAACTGCCTGGTTTAGAGGCAAATCAAGGTGTAAATTCTTTAATCCTTTATAAAGAATTGAGAGTGTAAGTATGCTACCTGTTAAACCTACAAATACCGGAACCATTCTTGATGCCGCTGCTACGGGATTTCGTCTTTCAAGTATCCTGTTCTGGATAATTCTAAATATAGCATAGGCAGCGATCCCGCCGCCAATAGGGGACACAACCCAACTCATAGCAATTCGAGCGACTTTGCTCCAACAGATTGACTCAAAACCGCAGGATACAATTCCAAACCCGACCATAGCGCCGACGATTGCATGAGTTGTTGAAACCGGTACGCCTAAGTGAGTAGCTGCCTGAAGAAAAACCCCTGATCCGATTAAAGCTGCCAGCAAACCGTACACTAATAACATAGGATCCGTTTCAAAATTGCAAGGATCCACAATCCCTTTGCGAACGGTATCGGTCACGTGCCCGCCAACCGTTACAGCGCCAAGCAATTCTGCAATGATAGCTATCAGTATAGCTTGCTTAAAGGTAATAGCATTTGATCCGACTGCTGTACCAAAGGCGTTAGCAAAGTCATTCGCTCCACTCATAAATGCGGCGTAAAAACTTATAATAACAGCAGAAACCAGTAGGTAGTAAGGAAAATTAATCGCTTCCACGTACTATGAAATCCTTTTTAGATTCTTCACGATGTTCTGAATGAGGCTGTTTTTCATATTGTGAAGCCATTTTCCAGGTCACTTAACAGATCAAATATTTGAAACCAGAGTATTAAACTTGTAGCCTTTATTTCATTCTCGCGTGCAAACAGCTTTTTGACTAACTTCAGACAGCGCTGCCAATCGCAGCAGGTTGACAGCGGGGTGCTATTTCTAAAAGAATGCTAAATTTGAGTTTTTCAATAGCCCCTATTACCATTACTTTGTTAAGTAGTGTCTGACCGAAAACCACCGTTTTTCTGGATATTAACCCTTTTTTGTCATTCCCGCGAAGGCGGGAATCCAGGAGAAACAATAAGTTATCTGGATTCCCGCCTTCGCGGGAATGACAAAAAAGG
>JAVCDD010000260.1 GCA_030765125.1 Candidatus Hatepunaea meridiana | reverse complement strand
TCTGACCGGAAAGCCCCTTTTTTGTCATTCCCGCGAAGGCGGGAATCCAGATAACTTATTGTTTCTCCTGGATTCCCGCCTTCGCGGGAATGACAAAAAGGGGTTAATATCCAGTAAAATGATGGTTTTCGGTCAGACACTATATAGCTGTTAAAAAATTATCTTGACCGGTAGCGTAACGTCCCTGCCTGCGATTTTCCCAGTTACGGCAAGTACTCGGAGGCAGGGACGCCATACTACTGATTTTTAGTTACTCTAATTCAGAGAGAGGCTGTTTTAATATACTCTTGAGGATTTTACCCGGACGGAAAAGTGTTTTACGCCGAGGGGGAATATATATTACCTGATCAGGTTTCTTAGGATTGCGAGCTTTTGGTTTAGCGGCGGTACGCTTGACCTCGAATACTCCAAAGTTGCGAATCTCGATACGGCTCTCTATCGGTCCTTCGGTCATTAGTTCACGCAAACCGTCAAAAACAGCATTTACTGCTTTAGCGGCTTCTTTGGAATCAAGACCTGTTTTTTCTGCCGTTTTATCAACGACGTCTTTCTTGATATAGGTTTTAACCTTCATTGAAAAAATCCTAATTGTTATACTTGCTTTGTATTTGAATTTAAGCTATTTGCCATACAACTTCTACTTTGAGCGGAAAATATAATACTTATATTCTTGAAAGTAAAGTGTTTTATAATAAGTTTTAACAATAATACGAAATATTTAATTTAAGGAAAAACAATGCAACAACAGTTTGTCTGTATTTTTGAAGATAAAGGCTTCGACAGTTTTGCATCACTTACGCAGACTCGGGCGGTATGGGATTTGAGATGCGGTGCATACACGCTCGGTGAAAAATATAAGGCAAAATTCAAATCATCGCAACTTAGATTTCATCTTCGCAGCAATCTCAAAGCAATTTATGAAGAAAACGGTTTTATTACAGAGAAACTAAATCCGGCGCTTGATGATGGCTGCTGGCTCTTTATCAACGGACGCTCAATTCTTGCTGATGAGACTATCGCGCAAATGATGTCAACAACCGATGATGCGGTTTTTGTATCCAAAGGAAAACCGGTTGGCTTCAAGATATCCGGTGAAAACCTGCAATTGGTTGATCCATCATCGGGTGAGCCAATAGACTATTCTTGCCTTGACAAATTACCGAGAATTGAAGTTGAAGCCCAAGTAATAGACTATCCCTGGCAGTTAGTGAAGATTGCCGGTGAACAGATATCCGTCGACCTTGAACGGGCAAACAAGGATAATCCCGGCAATCCACCGGAAGATAGTTGTTTCATAAGGGTCTCGATTCTAAACAAGCTACGTATCACTGGTAAAGTGGACATTAGACCTGGTGTAATAGTAGATGCAGAGAAACATCCGGTCAGGCTGGAAGATGGTGCGAGAATCGGCGCTGGCGTAATAATTGATGCTTCCGAAGGTCCGGTATGGATAGCCGAGAATGCACAAGTGGAACCGGGCGTCGTTCTTATGGGACCTGTTTACATCGGACCGCATTCAATCGTTCGACGGCACGCCCGGATCTACGATGGCTGTTGTCTCGGTCCGCATTGCCGGGTAGGCGGCGAGGTCAGCGGGACGATTCTTCACAGTTATTCCAATAAACAGCATTCCGGTTACCTCGGTACTTCTTACATCGGCAGTTGGGTTAACTTAGGTGCTGCGACCGACAACAGCGACCTGAAGAACAACTACCACCCGATTGACGTGATGATCAATGCGAAGAAGATAAACACCGGTGATCTGCACATAGGGACATTCATCGGGGATTTCACCTGCACCGCCATTCATACCCGACTCAACAGCGGAACGGTTATCGGCGTATGCTGCAATATCTTTGGCAATGATTTCCCGATAAAAGAAGTTCCTTCATTTACCTGGTATGGATCCGATGGCTATCAAGAGTATCGCTTTGACAAGGCTATAGAAACAGTGCGAACTATTATGCCGCGGCGAAATAGGGAATTGACTCCTGCGCTTGAAGTATTGCTTAAAGATATTTTTACAGGATCAGAAAGCGCTCGTGAAAAGGTAATCAACGATTAAATAATTAATGCAAATCCGTAACATACTAATATATAAAAACATAATTAAATATTCACGAATAATCATAGGTCTGGTTTTTCTACTTGCGGCGGTAACCAAAGGAATGGACATAATCCGCTTCGGACGACGCATTGAAATGGTCTTTGGAACTTATGGAGCGGCAGAAATTGAAGCTTGGATATTAATTGCGCTCATAATTGGTTGTATATTATTGTTGACAGAGTTTATAATTGGAAGTATGCTGGTCTTTGGCTATAAATCGAGATTGGCTGCGAAAGCATCCATCGGTTTATTAGTGATCTTCATCGTTAAATTCTTGTGGGAAATCCATTCCGGTCAGGACTTGGACTGTGGGTGTTTCGGTACATTGATTGAACGTTCAGCAGGTTCAGCGTTATTTGAAAACATAATTTACCTGATTATCGCAATCTTCTCGATCAAAGCGGTGGAACAAAATAGTCCCAAACGAAAACACTTGACGATGTTGATAATCGGAGCAGGTTTATGCTGGGTATTGTTATTTCAATTATTCCCACTCGGATCCGTCGTTGCAAGAACCGGATCCGTTGATAAATTACCTGGTAAAACTATTATTGAGAACAGGTATGAAAGCCGTCTGATATGGCTGTTCGATCCGGAATGCCCGGAATGTCTGGATAAGTTAGATCTGCTTAATGCGATTTCCCATAACGATAGCTTGCCGATTGTATTAGGATTAACGGATGCTACTCACGGCAGGATTCAGGAGTTCTTATGGGACTTTAATCCGCAATTTGAAATTACACAGATAAGTGAGCATGAGATTCAGCATATTTATCTGCCATCAGGTAGTCTGATTTTCATAAAGGATAATCGAATAAGAAAGATATGGCGACCGAAATTAATACCATCATTGAAAAGTTTAGAGTCAAAATATGAGAAATAGTAGAAGCGACACTCTTGTCGCTTGCGTAATGTCTTTGAAATACGAAAGTTCAAGCGACAAGAGTGTCGCTTCTACTATTTTCAAAAGGAATAAAGAATGAAATTCGGAGCGGTAATAGTTGGCGCGGGAAAAGGCGAGCGTTTGGGGAAGCAGACACCTAAATGCCTGGTGCGCATCAACAATATTCCCTTACTGCTTATAGCAACCTTACCCTTTGATAGAACAACTTTGGTCGAATCAATCATCCTGGTTGTTCCACCCGGATCAGAAGAGGAAGTCCGGTTGTCTGTTGAGGAATTGAGGTTGAAGTCTATAACCACCATCGTTCCCGATGGAGAAAGGCGTCAGGATTCAGTTCTCAATGGCATCAAGGCGCTACCTGACGATATTGATCGAGTGATAATCCACGATGGGGCAAGAGTTTTGCTATCTATTAAAGTTCTCGAACGATTTATCAGTGTGCTCGAGCAGGAAAGCGCAGTATTGATGGCAGTTCCGGTTTCGGACACTTTACACAGAGACAGCGATGGTTATGCCCTTGCCGGACCGGATAGAACTTGCTTAATAGGCGCTCAGACACCACAGGGATTCGATAGACATCTATTAATAGAGGCGTTTGAAATAGCGTCTGAACGAGATTTAAGCTTTACTGATGAGGTTACAATGGTCAGGGAACTATTAAATGTAAACGCTCGGATCGTAGAGGGTGAGGCATCAAACATCAAAATCACCCGACCTGATGATTTGATTTTTCACGATCAAGCGCTTAGGACGCGGGTTAAATTGCTGAAAGGAGGTTGAAATTGCTAAGGATTGGCGAAGGTTACGATGTACATCAATTGGTCGTCGGCAGACCGTTGATATTGGGAGGAGTCAAGATAAGTTACTCGCATGGTCTGGCAGGTCACAGTGATGCAGACGTTCTGATTCATTCAATCTGTGACGCATTATTCGGAGCTGCGGCATTAGGCGACATCGGCACACATTTCCCGCCCGATGATATGATATACAAAGATATTTCCAGCTTGAAACTTCTTAACCAAACCTGTCAAATTCTCGAAAGCAGCGGTTTTCGTCCGGTAAACGTTGATTCCACACTGGTGATGGAACTGCCTCGAGTTGCAGATTTCATTTACGGTATGAGGCGCAACATCGCGAGAGAACTTAAGTTAGACCTAACTTGTGTATCAGTGAAAGCTACTACAACTGAGAAACTCGGATTCCACGGTCGCGGTGAGGGAATCGCAGCCAGGGCGGTAGCGTTAATAACGGAAGTTTAAAAAACTCACCGCAGAGATCGCAGAGAACACAGAGGGAAGTTTTCAACTTAGTAGGTCAGACATTCCTGTCTGACGTTAATTGTCGGACAAGAGTGTCCAACCTACTATACTTCGCGCCCTCTGCGGTAAAAAAAAGGAACTTATAATGAATTTATTCAACATTGGTTTAATGAAAAGCGCCAACGGCAAGGATACTATTGCTTTCGGCATTCAAAAGCTCGCAACTATAGCCAAATCTATAGCGCATAAAACCGAGAGCGACGAAATCGAGGTCATAGACCAACCTAATGAACCATCAAAATGGCTGCCGACTATCTGGAAACCGACCAAATCCCAATTAATAACAGTTGGCGCTGTTATTCTGACGGTAACTATTCTAATTGTCGTGCTTAAACGATTGTCAAAGTTGACAATCTAAAACATTTTGTGTATATTGAACCGCAGATTACGCAGATTGATAATGTCCCTGTATAGTTGTTAAATACGCTCAACCACTATCATTCCTTGTCTTCACTTGTCATTCCCGTGAAGACGGGAATCCAGTTTAAAGTTTGATAAAGACATCCTATTGATAAATCAGTATGTTAGTTTAATTGGTTA
>JAVCDD010000188.1 GCA_030765125.1 Candidatus Hatepunaea meridiana | reverse complement strand
CACGATTCCTGCTCCTTTTTGGAATGTTGTTGTAACTAACTACAATATAACAAATTATGGGTCGGTTTCTATACTAAAAACCCCTTAAAAACGCCCAATTTCTATGGTGCGAAACTTCAGTAAATAACCTTATTTTATCTAAATGAAACCAAAAAATTGGTCGGGATTATTGCGCACCTTTGGGATAAGGCAGGAGACCGGGAAAAGTCGATGAAGTGGGGGATGAGAATGTTGAAATACTGTTTTTGGCGCTTCTCTGTTCACTCTGTGTTCTCTGCGGTGAAATTTCAATAACCCGCAGTTCACTTAAAAAAAACAGGGAATGATCTTTCAACCATTCCCTGTTTGAAAAAACCTGGATCAAATCTACCTTACCATCACCAACTTAATCGTAGCCATCTTACTATCCGATTGCAACCGGCAGATATAAACACCGGAAGCCAATCCCGAAGCATCCCACGATAATGAATGAACTCCAGATGTTTCCTGACCTTCGTATAACGCTGAAACTTCGCGCCCCTGGAGGTCGTGGACTGTCAGTTTGACGTAGCTGTCATCCTTAAGATTAAATGCGATGTTGGTCATACTGTTGAAAGGATTGGGGTAGGCTCTGGCAACTGCAAATGTCTCAGGTGAAAGCGCTTCCGAATCTTCCTGTCTATCCAGTAAACTCATCAGCTTATGTGTCTGCTTCATGTAATCTTCACCTGATGCATTAATCCTGTCGCCATTGTACAACTCTTCCACTGCAATGTAATCGATCACTGCCATAACTGAATCTCGCAGGCAATCTGCATTCTGAGCCCTGTCATCATATTCTTCCATTGCGTCCACGTACTCGCGCATTTCGGTCAGACAATGAGTCGCCCAACGTTCTGCGACACGAGATACGCGTTCGTCACGGTGACGGTCGGCTGCTTCAAGCAGAAAATCGCGCAGGTCGTTGAAATCGCCGTTTTCCATCTCACCGACGCAGCCGGTCAGGTAATGCACGGAGTTAATGCCGATAGCTCCTGTGTCGGCTACTGTGCGCCTGAAATAATGAGCGGCACGAGCGTATTCACCTCTCGACCATAATCCCATCGCCAGTTCGTATGCCTCAGCATTGGCGACAGTGTAAGCGCTCGATGCGTATGGGCTATATGTTATAAATCCAGTACCCACGTGAAAAAGATCATTCTCGTAAGTTTCCGGTGTAGAAGTTCCCCACCAGTTGTTCTTAGCATCAATAGTAGATGTATTCAAGACATCCATATAGATAGCATAACCTTTTGCAGTGAATGGTGGTCCGGTATCACAATGGTAGATGTTGTTGTAATTGATATCGGGTGTGGATTGATAATCGAGATAGATTTCAGCGCCATTGGAACCGTATGGCGATTCAGGACCGTTGTCGCGGATTTCATTAGACTTATGGCTAACTGCATCATAAGCATCAAGATCGGGTGATGATCCGATGCAGGTTACACCGGTGCCGTTGTTCAAATAGACTTCCGTGTTGATGATCTCGGGATCGGAGTTGAAGCAGTAAATGGCTCCACTGAGGTAAGTGTTATCGTAACCATTGCCGGTGATATCGCAGTTGTCAATAATCACCTGTCCGGCGGTGCAGTTCTTAAGGTAGATAGCGTTACCACCTGACGTCCCATAGCTGCCGATGATTTCGGTGTTGGTAATTGCTGCGCGGGAATTGTTTGCGGAGATACCGGTACCGCAGTCCTCTATTGTGCAGTTGTCAAATTCAACACGATCAGGACCAGTACCATTAACACCATCTAAATTAATTGCGCAATTAGCTCCACTAATATAACAATCCTTGAATTGTGAATTTATTACAGAGCTGCCTATTAATTTGAATCCCTGCCATGGACCTGTATAATCTAATCCGCTAACGCTTATGAAATTGAAAAGACTTCCAGAGTCATCTCCCAATTTGAGAGGTTCGTCATCACTAACAGTGAGTAATACACCACTACCACAAACAACAGTCATAGGTCCATCTTCAATTTGTGATCTATTTAATTCAGGATGTGTTCTACGTAGTCTGCGATTTGCTATTATTATATAATACTCATTCACAGGATTCTCTTCCACATCCCAATCATCTTCTATATGTATCCAGTCCTGGCAGAAAATATATCTATAAGGAAATTGACCATAATACAATCCATGCCAATCCCATCTATGAAACCCTTTTGCCAAAGCCCCACCAAAACATCCAATGTCGGGAGGTTCGTAAGGATTTTCATTTGGACTTGGATCCCAAAACCGTATACCATTGTGCGGTCTTCCCCCTTCTAGACCCACCGCATAATATATTTCAGATAAAGGCGCCATAAATCTATTTCCATTAACAGGGTTAAACATCCAACTAACTCCTTTATATAGTAATTGACACCTCTGATCACCATCAATAATCTCAATATTAAAATGTCCCGGAAGACTGTGACTTCCCTCATTATTTATATTGAAAGGGTCTTCACTATCCAAAACGCTATAGAATTCGTCAATTATTGCCCTTTCGTCACCACCAAAATAATGATCTTCATCATAATTCTTAAAAGCGTTATGTCTAAGATGCACATCCCCACTAAGTCCCGCACCTTCGGGAAAATCTAGATGAACGCATTCTTTATTTTGATAGGTGGGACCGAAAATATTATTATATACAGCTTCATTGTCGTCTGTGTAATCTTCATCCATTCCAAACGCACCCTGACTAGTATTATAAGCCATTATCCTCAAGCCATCACCACGGCTATCCCAAATTACATTGTGCATAAATTGTTGAGGGGGAATCCAAGGAGAACTGCCATCTCCCTCCATTGCAAAAGCAACATTATGCCGTAGATCATCAATTCCTCCATTATGTCCATTATGAGAAAAGATATTGTTCCACGCTGAGATTGCGCCGTCTTCTGGTGTATGAAATGCATCATCATAGCCATCAACGACTATTCTTAGACCGTTGAAATTATTATTATAGATAAAACAATTACTAACCTCTAATGGATGCGCAACCAAATTATAATCCTCCTCATCAAATTCATCATTACCATGGTTATGGGCATTATGATCGGGTCGATAAGTGATCCACTCATGAAGAGAACCGTGTTCAATATCATCCTCAAGTGGTCTAACTTGTTGACCATTAGAAGAAAGACCTGTAAGAAAAATACCGAAATCATTACCTCTGATATCACATTGACGTATTAACTTTCTACCTTCAGAATGTTCGTGATGGTTCAAAGGATCAAGTATCCATGATTGATGAATGTATATGCCACAGTTACCAGCGAGGTTTCCATTGTTTTCATCTAAATAAGGACGATTATTTGGATCACCATTATTCCATATTCTGGTTTTTTCAACACCTCGGATATATCCATCTCCAGCGCCATAACTATAACCACAGAAATTATATTCGTCAAAATCATCATCATGTAAATCATGATCATTATAATCGAACCATTCACTACCATTAATTCGCAAACCCAGATTCTCTGCTCTGTCAAAGTAATCGCTCATAACCAGTCCATGATGAAGACTGTTTGTAACCTCACACATATACATAGTCATCCTCCCATTTCTGGTTACAACATTTCCGTAAGGCGCTCTTGCTCCACCATCTCGGATAATGCACCACTCGAAATGGGCGGTAGCAGGCGTCCAATTATCATCACCATAGAATTCGTCATCTTCGTCTCGTAATAAATCGGGACCTATAATTATACCACCCCAATCACCTCTGTCTTCATCTGCTCCTCTTAGTACTATCCATTCTAATCGTGTGCCTCTGGCTATTAATTTACCCATGGGCTTTACCCAAATCAATGTATTGGATCCGCCTGTGAAGGTTACTTCTAATCCTTCCTGGATTACTAGACAGGCTCCCTCAAATATTATTACAGGCTCACTGATTGGGAATTGTGGATGATCACCTTGATGCCAGGTTGCGTCATTGCGAATTTCAATATTACAATGAGCTACCGGGACCAATCCTAGAAAAATCATTGTAATCAAAATGATCGAGTACAGTTTTGAATACTGCATTGGAAATTCTCCTTATAAATTACTTTTGTTAGACTTATTACACCTATATTAATAAGTCCTTATCTTACTAAAACTAATTTCTGATATTTGTTTATTTCATTATTGGATAGTTTTAATATATATGCACCAGTACACCAACTATTCCCATTTATAGGAATACGATGGCTGCCAATTTGACAATCAGGCAATAAATGATGATTCACCCGTCTACCCTGTAAATCAAATATTTCTATTGAAACATCTGTTTGAACAGGAATATCAAATCCAATAGTTGTTATGGAATTGAAAGGATTTGGATAAGCTGGATATAATCGGAATGCTATCGGAATATCTTCGCTTTCAATACCACTATTTCCTACTCTTACTATTCTTACATTCTGAAACATATCATTACCGTCGGTAACTTCAAAGATAATTGCGTATTCTCCAGGCTCATTAAACATAGTACTATCATTAAAATACGCCATATCATTATTTAAAACCCTCACATCATAACAAATTGTTATATTTTGAGACTGAATACGATAATATAGTGTGTCACTATCTGGGTCAAATAAATAACCATGTATTTGAACCCATTCATTTGGAGACACGCCATTATCTAATCCTCCGCCTATATGTGGGTTTATATTTCGGTGATCAAAGGTATAGTAACCAATATCAGGCGGACTGTCATCGGCATCATTTTCAAGATCATCACTGCCTGCATCCACTGCTGGTGAGTTCGAAGATGGAGCGAATACTCTTGGACCAAACTTTAACAGATGAGCTTCCTGAAACAAATTTCCAAATGTATCAGTGGAATCACCATTTTCATTCACTGTACTAATTATGCCTACTGATTCAGGCGGATTTGTTAATGGGATCTCATATATCGAACTTATAAGATTATTATAGAATTCACCTTCCGGATTCCCACTAAATGTAATTCCTGTTCTGCAAAAACTTACGATATTATTGTAAACACTGTAATTATTAGTTCTTAAAAAAATACCGTAGTCATGGCTGCAATTAATTATAGTATTTGAGTTTATTTGTATCTGATCACATTCTTGTATAGAAATCCCTTCCTCACAAATGAGATTATGAGATATTCGCCCTTCATTTGCCCATACAGATATCCCATCAGTTGTAAAAAAAAGATTATTGTCTATGATCTCAATATAATCAGCATTAGTAAGCAATCCGGAAGGTGAGTTTACATTTTTCAGAACACAATTTCTAACGAATATACTATCAGCATATAATCTTAATCGTGCAGCGTAACAATTCTCTATCAGGATATTGGAATTTGAGTGTATTCTGTCATCAGCGTTAGGAACACTGCTATTACTTAATTCAAAGTATTGAGAAGAATCGACTCTCCAGAAAAAATTACCCAAAATGGTATTTCTAAAAATAAAACTGTCATTGGATGCAACTGTCAGGTAATAATTAGTTCTCGTAATGAGAGCTTGTGCAGAATCCGGATAGATATGAACGGGTTGATCGGGCTCACCCAATGCACATAATTTACCGTAAACATAAGTTCTTATGTTATCGGTATATAAGTATTCATTTGGTGTTTGATATATTATGTCAACATCCGGACTAATAACAAGGCTCTCATCTTCATTAATGTAAATATTTTCAACCACAGCATAAGGTGAGTTATCCGACTCTAAAACACCTGAAATTGAACCTCTCAAAATAGTGGCATTATGGCAATCAACTGATACACTTAACGTATCCTGACAATCATTATCATCAGTAACAGTTATAATGAAGACAAAATCCTCTTGATCATCAGGCACCTCACCGAACAAGTCTGTATATCTGTTCTCATTATTATTGTTCTGAGGTTGCAGCCAATCGGGTAATCCTTCAAATGAAAAATCAATATCCTCACCATCATCATCAGCGGTGGCTCTATATGAGAAATCCCTGCCATTCCCGGCGTAATCCCACCATCTTGATGTTATCGAAGGCGGATGATCAATGTTTTGATTATAGAAAAAAGCGCCAATATCAGGGTTTGTGTCGTCAGGATCTTCCCCTAATTCCGGATCGCCTGCATCAATGCAAGGACTATTATGTCGAAGCGAATAATCACAAGGATTTCCTCCCACAAAGCGTGGATCTGCAATAACGTTATGTTCACCTGTTCTTCCTCTACCTGATATTGAATCAAACCCAAAGAAACAGTTATAACCGCTTCCTTCGCCGACTCCCTCTCGAAATGCGAGTCTTCCAGGGTGGCAAGCATAAAAGATATTATTCCTCACAACAGATTCAGAGAAGCCGTAATAATGGTAATGCCTTCCAATTCTCAAATGCAGATCTCGAAGACTTACAAAAACATTATTCGCAATGTTAACATCTCCATTTATTTGGATCCTATCACCAGAGACAACAATATTGCGCTCAAATAATATATCTTCACCTGAAATTAAAAGCCCTCCAATTCTATTATTTCTTATTGTGCATCGTATAGGACTCCACCCAAATGCAAGACTACTAAATGTATTATTCTCAACAAGTGTATTTACACATCCAACCAATGCACATCTGAAATCTTCGTTATTATGTATTATGTGATTATCGCCAAAAAAATCAACTCCAATACCTGAATTACTATAAGCTTCAATATTATCTCCGTGGAGTTCAATTGAACGAAAACCACCTTCAATGATAGGACCTCCTATATTGTTACGGAATATAAAATCTGACAAATTGGTTGCGTGAATGATCTGATTGCCAAAATAATTATTTTCAAAGGTAATTCCTTCGCAAGGTCCCGATATTCTGGATGTAATGAATACATCATCATCATTTCCAATAATCGGATAATCAAAATGATTATTTGCTAAAATAAATTCCCCGGAAACATTGATAGAAAATGATTTCAGAGTACTGTTAGTAACCGAGAAGTTGTTATAACTACCCTCAACATAATGCGTGAAATCCGTTGCGATAAAACTACTAATGAAATTGGCATCTGATGGTTGTTCATTCTCGTTAAAAATATAACCGTTACTATCATAACCAATAAAACGGACTGAATCTCTTTCTTGCCCATTAATAATAAGTGTCCCGTTAAGCTCAAGAACTCCGTTTTCAGTAAACTCAATGGTAACACCATGGTTTACAATTAATGTATCTTCATCAAGTATTTCGATGTCACCAATAAGCCTATAAGGACCTCCATTAGCATCCCATACTCCCGACACTTCCCCCTCAACCTCAGTCTGAGCTATCAAAGAAAACGGCAGCGCTATTATGAATAAAACAGAGATTCCCCAAAGGAATGTTTTAATAGGAATAAGGTTTGATTTCTGCATATCTAATTTCTTACTTTTCATTATCACAATTACCAAAGAAAACGAATTACAAATCTTGAGTTAAAAAGTGGAAAGAAACAGGTTAGATTATTTGATTAGTAAATATGCTAATAAAAAGGATTGATTGCAAGAGGTTTTTACATCATTTTCATTTATTTCACCCTGAGAATCGCTGTGGTTTCTAATTTCTGTCAGTATGACGGCGCTTCTATTTTATCAGATTCATCCTGCGATAGTATGTCTGACCGTTCGCGATAAACTGAATATAGTAAATCGGCATGTTTCAGAGTTCCATTATCGTCGTTCGGGAAAATCTGTGAAACCATCAGAAATTTGGATCTCATTAGAAATTCGATTAAAAGAGGTGCATCATTATCGAATTATCCCAAAATTGCTGGATTTACAATCAGAAAATGCTTATTGTGTCAAGAAAACAAATCCATTTAACAGGGATATCCAATCTTGAAACAAAAATCAGCATTTGTCGTCTTTCTCGAAATTTCATTCACAAAAATAATGATCTGGATCTTCTGTGTCCTGCCCCATCGAACTGCCCAGAAACTTGCAGCCTTCATTGGCGGTATTTTTCACGATATTGTTGGAATAAGAAAGAAGGTTGCCAGATTGCAGTTAAGAGACGCATTTCCGGATAAAAGCGAGAGATGGATTAATCAAACTACTCGCCAGGTTTACAGAAATATGGCGATGGTTGCTGCTGAATTGGCGAGGATTCCCAAGCTCAAGGGAGAAGAATTCAACAAATGGGTCGATATGACCGGTGAGGAGAATGTTGACCGTGTTCTCGCCAGGGGTAAAGGCTGCCTCGTTGTATCGGCACATTTTGGCTGCTGGGAATATCATGGAGCTTATGCGGCTAATAAGGGTTATTCTGTGACTTATGTTGCCGCACAACAGTCAAATTCCAAAATCGAAGAAGTTATCAATGATCTGCGCCGGTCGGTTGGAATTGAGATATTAAAGCGTGAATACGCCGGACGCGGCGTTGTCAAGGCTCTGCGCCAAAATAAACTACTGGCGATTATGATCGACCAGGATGCCGGAGATAGCGGTGTGTTCGTTCCCTTTTTCGGAAAGCCGGCATCGACAACAAAGGGCGTCGCCGTATTTGCGATTAAAATGTCAGCTTCAGTTCTGGTAATTTCCGGTCACCGTACTGCTGACGGAATAAGTAAAAGTCACCTCCGCCCCGTAGATTATACTTTCACGGGTGATGAAGAGAAAGATATTGAGGGGTTGACTGCTGAGATAACCAAAATGCTGGAAGAGGATATCCGCAAGACACCTGAACAGTGGCTTTGGCTTCACCGAAGATGGAAAACTAAACCCAAAGAGAAATTATCATTATGACCATTAAAAAACAAACAAGAGAACACAGGGGCATATTCCCTCTAAGCGAGTTAACTGACCATAGCATCACAGATTTCGGAACACTTCCCGTAATGCGAATCTGGCGCAATCAAGAATATATTGAATGGACATACAACGAGTTGCATCAGAAGGTACAATCAATCGCCCGATGGCTGATCCGGCAGGGAATTCAACCGGAGGATCATATAGCAGTACTGGGAGATAACAGTCCGGAGTGGGAAGCTTCTTACCTTGGCATCCAGAAAGCCGGTGGAATATGCATACCGATTGACAGGATGCTGCCGGCAACGGGAATAAGATTCCTGCTTTCTGAATCGAAAGCCAAATTCCTCTTCACAAGCACGAAATACCTGAAGATGCTTTCGGAAGTATCCGAAGTAGCAACTCTCGATAAGATGATAAATTTCGATGATGATGGTTATTCTGATTCTGTAGACTTTGGGAAGATAATTGCAGATAGTGAGGATAAAGACACCCCTTTCCCAAAGCGTAGCCTTGACGACATCGCAGTTATACTTTTCACATCAGGCACAACAGGACACAGCAAGGGAGTAATGCTAACCCACAGAAACATTCTATCCAACTTAACAGGAGCTTCAGAGGTATATTCCGCCGGACCTGACGACACATTCCTCTCGGTGCTTCCGGTGCATCACAGCTTTGAGGCAACCGCCGGTTTTCTTTTCCCGATCTACAACGGCTGCAGCATTACATTTGCCCGCGGTTTCGCCGGACCGGATTTAATCGAGGATATCAAGGCTACCAATGTTACCTATATGCTTGGTGTACCGTTATTATACGAAAAAATGCACGCAGGTATTCTTCGCGGGATACGTAAGAAGGGCAAAAAAGCCGAGAAGATGTTCAAAACGGTCTATGGTGTTGTAAAAATGCTTGAGAAACTGGGATTGAATCCAGGTCACAAACTTTTCAAAGACCTTCGCGAGAAAGCCGGACTCAGTTCGGTAAGACATTTTCTCTCAGCAGGCGGTCCGTTAGACCCGGAGATCGCTATTTTCTTCAACCGGCTCGGGTTAAGGCTTGTACAGGGATACGGATTGACAGAAACCAGCCCATGCACGCACCTGACGCCATCAGGAATGTTACGGCATGAGTGCGTAGGCGTTCCCATTGACGATGTTGAATGCATAATAAATGAACCGAATGACCAGGGCATAGGCGAGGTTTTCGTGAAAGGTTCAAACGTATTCAAAGGTTATTATCAAAACGAGGAGGCGACGAGGGAGGCTTTCACAGATGACGGCTGGTTCAAAACAGGTGATCTCGGCAAGATACACTCGGATGGATTCTTGCAGATTACCGGCAGGAAAAAAGCGATGCTCGTAACCGCCGGCGGGAAAAACGTCTACCCTGAGGAAATCGAGTTCCATCTGAATCGCAGCCGTTTCATTGCAGAATCGGTAGTATCGGGTCTCCAGCGCACCAAAGGAACCGGTGAGGAAGTCGTAGCCCTTATCCACCCCGATTATGAGCAGCTTGATCTATATTTTACCGAGGGAAAAAAGAAGAAAACCAACGACGAAATTACAAAACTCATTGGATCAGAGATAAAAACCGCCCAGAAAAACCTCGCTGCTTACAAGCACATAAAACAATTCCGCATCTTCGAAGACGAGTTCCAAAAAACAACCAAGCGAACAATTAAGCGGTTCTTATATTCAGGAAAGATGGTTTTGGTCGAGGACAAAAAGGATTAATGAGACTATAAATCAATCCTCTAAAATGACAGGATGATAAACACTATGACTAAAATTACCGAATCCACCACCCTTCCCGTAAAGGCAAATAATCATTCCCCCTTTCTCCTTTACACCGGAAAAGATGGAAAGGTGAATGTTGAAGTCTTTCTGAAAGATGAAACTGTCTGGCTGACGCAGAAAGCTATTGGCGAGCTTTTTGGAAAAGAAAGAAGTGTCATCACCAAGCATCTGAAAAATATCTTTACCAGCGGCGAATTAGAAGAAAAAAGAAATGTGCAGAAAATGCACTTTAGTCATTCGGATAAACCCATCAAATTTTACAACCTCGACGCCATAATCTCCGTCGGTTACCGCGTTAATTCCTATCAAGCCACGCAGTTCCGCATCTGGGCTACCAGAACTCTGAAAGAATTTATCATCAAAGGATTTGTTCTGGATGATGAGCGTCTCAAGCAGGGAAACCGGGTTTTCGGTAAAGATTATTTTGATGAACTGTTGGAGCGTATCCGGGAAATCCGCGCCAGTGAGCGGCGCTTTTATCAAAAGATTACCGATATATACGCCCTCTCGGCTGATTATAATAAAGATGCACCTGTTACCAAAGAGTTTTTCGCCTCAGTTCAAAACAAGCTGCATTGGGCAATCACAGGAAAAACAGCCGCTGAGATTATTTATGATTCAGCAGATGCAGCTAAAATCCACATGGGACTGATCAACTGGAAACATGCGCCCGACGGCAAAATCTTAAAATCCGATGTTTCCGTTGCTAAAAATTACCTGAGTGAATCCCACATTAAGGAATTGAATCAGATCGTCTCAGCCTATCTTGATTTGGCGGAAAACAGAGCGCAACGACATATTCTGATGAAAATGGCGGACTGGGTTGAATTCCTCCACAGCTTCTTAGAATTGTCCAACTACCCCATTCTAGAGGACAAGGGTAAAATCAGCGCATTGGAGTCCAAACTTAAAGCTGAACAAGAGCACAAAATATATCGCATCATCCAGGACAAGAATTTCATCTCAGATTTCGACAGTGAAATAAAGCGAATTACCAATTAACAATTTAACAATTTAACAATTAACAATCCCATCCACTTTCGGAGCAATAACCACCCTGCAATATGCTGCATTCGGATTATTCCTATAATAATCCTGATGATAGTTCTCAGCTTCATAGAACTTTTCGACCGGAGCGATTTCGGTTACAACCGGTTTACAGAGTTCCTTCTGTAGAGTTTCCATCCACCGGACTGCTGCATCCTTCTGCTCAGGTGAGTGATAAAAAATGGCTGACCGGTACTGCGTTCCAACATCTGCTCCCTGCTGGTTCAGTGAGGTCGGATCGTGGACCTTCCGGAATAAATCAAGGAGTTCAGGATATGACACAATCGCAGGATCGTATTCAATCTGCGCCACTTCTGCATATCCCGATTCTCCCGAGTAAACCTGTTCGTATGAGGGATTCGGGATATTCCCACCCATATATCCTACCTTCACTGACCTTACACCATCCAGAGTCTTAAATAACGCTTCCGTACACCAGAAACATCCTGCGCCAAAGGTTGCTGTCTCGTATTGAGACTCCTTTGAAATGTTCTCTGTTTTACCAAATTTCAGCGCTGCTGAATTCGTACAATAACGCAGTCCGGTGGGTTTCGGACCATCGGAAAAAACATGTCCCAGGTGAGCATCGCAGCGACTGCATAAGATTTCAGTCGAACGCTTTCCCAAACTGATTTCGGAACGTTCAGTTACATTCTGATCGTTGAATGGACTACTGAAAGAGGGCCACCCCGAGCCGGAATCGTATTTATGGTCGGAGCGAAATAACTCCTGCCCACAACTTGCACACCTGTAAACCCCATCGTCTTTGTGATCGTTATACTCACCTGTAAACGGTTCCTCGGTTGATCCGAGCCGGGTGATACGAAACTGGTCAGGAGTCAACAACTCCCGCCATTCAGCTTCAGTCCTGATTACCTTGTCTTTCATATTCCCACTTTCCTATTCGTTAAAGCATGAAACAAAATATTATACGACTACCGAATCCGGTTTGTTGGAGAAGTCGACGCCTGTAAGACAATAACAATCCAACAATCCAACAATTTAACAATGAGACAATCAAACAATTTTATTCCTTACTTCATCTTTAATCCGCACTCTGTTGAGTGTTTTGCAAAAGTAAATTCATATCAGCATGTAAGTCGTTTGAAACGGACATTACTACCTAAAGAAAGCTTAATTGCGCCAGTTTTGCGTACAAGTAGGTAAAAACACAACGAAAAGAGCTGT
>JAVCDD010000153.1 GCA_030765125.1 Candidatus Hatepunaea meridiana | reverse complement strand
TTCCCTTACTGATTGATTGCATTAAAATCCTCACCTGTTGATCAGTGACCATTCAGATCCTCCTTAATATGTGACCTGAATAGTATACCTGATTCTGTTATTCAATGTGGGAATTCTAATTGTCGTTAGGCGGGAATTCTAATTGTCGTTCATCAACGGTTCAATGCCAGTGACAGTGTTTCTTCAGCGCCATAGCGCTTGCGAGCTTCACCGATTTTCAGTTTGAAAGGCAGGTCGTTACTGCCTGAATAGGTGGGAGGAACGGTGAAGGCGAAATTGATCTCCCGCCAGGTGCCCGGGGACAGGTCGCCCAGGTTAAAGGTCTGTTTTCCGACAAAGAAAACTCCCTGCGCCGGCGTCAATTCCACGGTAACGGCTTCAGCATCGCCCTGACCCTTGTTCTGGACGATGGCGCGAACCTCGATGGTCTCACCCTTTTCGATCTTTCCATTTGAGTTGCCGAACGAATTGTCCTGATCATCATCGTCAATGCCCATATCGGATACGGTTAATTCGGGGGGAACTAAAGCGCGCGTTTCGACGGTCATTTCCAACGGACGAGCGTCGCGTCCGTATTTCTCAACTGCTTCAAACCGGACGGTAACCGAGCCATCTTCAAGGAATTCATCGGTTGACAACGGCATCTCTGCGGAAACGCTCTGTTTGGGCTGGAGCGTCCCGAAGTCCTTATTGAGCCGACCACTGACGTTACGCGGTTAATTCTTCAGATAGCCTGTAATCCTGACGCGGTAAATCTTCCCCGGACCCTGGTTGGTGACCGTCAGCAATATCCTTCCATTCTCTTCAGCGTCCAGCGCCCGATTGCCGTTGCGGTCGATAAGTTGAGCTTCGAGGATAATAACGGCTTCCTCAAAGCGGATGTTAAGGCTGCCCTGTGAGCTCTGCCCCTCGTAGGTTTTGACGTTTTGGGCGAAGAGCAACGGGGATGATAGGAATAGTAGTGTTAGTGTTATTGATGTTAGACGCATTGTGTTGTCTCCTTATGATATATTCACAGCAGATTTAGCGGATTAAGCAGATTTTATTCACAGCAGATTAAACAGATTAAGCAGATAGTTAGGAGTTCGTTCCCACGCTGGAGCGTGGGAACGAGATACTATACTGTCATTCCGGACTTGATCCGGAATCCATCTGCTTAATCCGTTTAATCTGCTGTGCGTTCTTTTCTTAATATTTCTTTCTTTCCTGTATCTTCTTTGGTGGCAGAAGTCGTTTGTGCTGTAGTTCTGTCTGTCCGAAATTTATCAGCAAGGCTATGGGATATTCTGTGGCTGCAAAGTATTTCAGAACTTGAAAACGATGCACGTCATCCAGCGATCTTACTGATTTAATCTCAACTATAACCTGCTCATCAACCACAAAATCAAGGTAATTTAATCCCACCTGTACACCATCATAGAGAACTTGAATATCCTTTTGCGCCTCAAATGAAATCTTCTGTTTCTCAAATTCATATTCCAATGCCCTCTGATAATAATCTTCAGGAAACCCCGGTCCCAATCCACTATGCACTTTCATACAAGCGCCAATGATAGCGTAGGTGAGCTTGTTCAATTCCTGTGATATTTCCATTGTAAAAACCACCAACTTTAAAGAAACATTCACAGCAGATTTAACGGATTAAGCAGATTAAAAATTACGGATAACAACCCCATCTGCTTAATCCGTTTAATCTGCTGTGCGTTTTTTTAATTTCTCGCGCCTACGGCGCTATCAGAAAACAGAATCCAGAATCAAGGACTGGAAAAATCGCCACACGACAAACGAAAACCTATGATGCTGTATCGGGTAGCCGGGTCGTACCCGCCGCGAAGAGCAGAACGGCAGTACTCTCGGATCGGAGCGCCAGGAACCGCCACGCAACAAACGGCGATCGCCTGAAGGCGACACCCAAGCGCTACCGTTACTTGGAGATCCCCGGTAGCTGTCATGATACCAATCCTCACACCATTCATAGACATTACCATGCATATCATACAAACCCCATTTGTTTGGCGCAAAACTACCTACAGACGTGGTTTTCCGACGGGCAAGCCCTTTTGGTCCATTACCAATGGTGGATCCGGTATTAAAAGGCGTCGTAGTCTCCGCCCTGCAAGCATATTCCCACTCAGCCTCACTCGGCAAACGATAACCCTTGCCCGGATCCCGACGATTTAACTTCTTGATGAATTCCTGACAATCATTCCAGGATACATTTCCAACTGGCAAATTATCACCCTTTAAATTGGATGGATTATTCCCCATCACTTCACGCCATTGCTTCTGAGTTACTTCCGTTGTCTGCATATAAAACGAATTGATAGTAACACGATGTTGAGGTCCTTCACTCTTATAGCGACCTTTCTCGTTTGACGGGGATCCCATCATAAACGAGCCTTCTGGTATACGAACAAACACCATACCCGTAATCGGTCCGGGGGACTTATCGCCCATCTCTTTAGCCATTGCGATCACTTTGAAAACGAACAGGCTGCCTTCGAGTTTGCGGATGTCGGACAGGACGTCCCATACGATACGTTTGCCTTGTCCGCCTTTGACCTTTTCGCCGACGTCTCCGCTGACGCTCATCGGCTGCATAACAAAGCTTCGCCCGCCATCCTGTGACAGCCACAGTTCGACTTCGAAAGCTCTCCCGTCCGCGCTGGTAATATCGTAAGTGATAACAACCTGATCCTCGTCGGTCTGGTGGAAACGGACGTTGGTTATGGATTGGGATAATACCAGGGAAGGTATTATCAGGATTAGGATTATTGTGATGTAGAATGTGTTTTTCATTTTCTTTAACCGCAGATTACGCAGATTTAACAGATTTCTTTTGTTTAGAGTCCAAGCTTTAACTTGTTTTCGCTGCCTAACCGGCAAGCTAAAGCTTGAACTCTAAACTCTGAAACCGGTCTGCCTTCTTTTCGTAATTCGTCCAGAAAATCCATATAATTCGTGGTTGGTTCGTTACGTCGAGCCTTGATGATCAACGAGTCTTGCATATCTTCGTAATCATCAAAAAGCAAGTCGTTATCCAGCAATGAAATGATTAACTCCATCCTTTCGTTATTCCCCATCTCTCGCACGAGTTCGAGGATGTTTGATACTCTTTCAGTCATTTTAACCCCTTTTTTTAACCGTAGATTGCGCAGATTTAACAGATTTCTTTAGTTTAGAGTCCAAGCTTTAGCTTGTTTTCATCCGCAGATTATGCAGATATTTTTGTTTTTTAGTTTAGTTCGCGCTTTAGTGTGTCAGTTCAGAGTCCAGCCTTTAGGCTGTTTTCCTTCCCTAACTATTGGAGTGAACTCTGAACATGAAAACACACTAAAGTGCGAACTCTGAACTTGAAAACAGCCTGAAGGCTGGACTCTGAACTCTGAACTTTTGCTTTTTACCGCTTATACAAAACCCGGTAATTTATTACCTTTTCCTCTTCCGGTTTAATCTTTATGTCCCACTCGATTACTCCCGCTGAGGTTTTTTTCCAGCCTTCAGTTGCCTTTACCATGGTCCAATCGCGTCTCAATTGTTCAACGACCTTTACCATTACTGTTTCATCCTTGTGATTGCGCAGTTTGATTTCGAACTCCTTTTCTGTAGCGCCCTTGCGGCGTTCTTCGTCTATCATCTCGCGCTCAGCGACAATATCAAAGGCATAACCGGTAATGACCTTTACCTTTTCGTTTTGCGGTGTATGGTCTATCTTGTCCTCACCTATGAATTCAAGTCCGCCATCGGGACCTTCCTTGTAAACACGCACTTTTCCTTTAGGTAATGGTATTCCCAGCCCGTTCTTTTTTTCGTTCATAAAGATCAACGTGACCTTGACTTTCTTGTTGGACTGCCAATCCAGGCGGTATTCTTTCGACACAGACTTAACGTCAGCGGTCGGGAACAGGGAAATCTGCTTAACCTGGTTGTCACGGAGTGTCGAGGGGCGTTGCAGCGTGTATAGGTGATACTCGTAAAACGGTTGTTCCTCGAATTGAGGCGCGGCTGCATCTATGCTTAATGAAGTCATTTCAAATGCCCGCCCTTTTTTAGGACGTCTATAATCCCTCATAATCTGCACGTCGCCTGCCATAAGCTTAATGCGGGCGTCATTATATGTAGCGCCTGATTTGTTATTTATGTTGACCCAGCCGGTAAGCTGGATGCTCTTGTCCTTTTTGTCGGTTACAGCAACGTATTCCGCTTTCCAGGATATGCCTTCAGTAAGGTAGGAAATGTCAGCCTTTCCCTTTCCACCTTTGGGAGAATTGACCATCCAGACCAGCGTCGGTCGGGTGATTAAACCTTCCGGCAGATCGGGGAACTGGATGTTGACTACCCAATCCCTTGACAGTGAGTGGATCGTGCCGTCCTTAGCACGTATTACAATATCGCCGGAAGCGGTAAGCAGCGTGCCGTTGAACTCATCATCAGAATCAGTAATTAGCCGCACCTCGTGATCGATGTACTTTTGTAGTAACTTACTGGTTTCAACCAGGTCGTATTCATAATTCTGCTCTAATAACGCCGCCATCTTTGAACTGAAGTGAACCGATGTCGGGATTATCTCAGCCGCTACGTCAATGAACCGAACTTCACCGACGCCTTTGGGAAAGTCCATCTCTCTTGTCTCGCGAACCAGCCCCAAGTCGTCGTTGTAGATGGTAACGGCAACTTCCGCATAGAGGGAAGATATGAGACAGATTGCGATGATAATTGCATAGTGAATGGTTTTCATAGTTATCTCCGTTATGAAATTGTGAAGGAGTTATGAGTTCATCCCGAAGTTTCGGGATGCTTTCAGAGTATGGTTGTTTGACTTCTGTTCATAATAATAGCCTGTCAATCTAAGGAAATCAAGTAAAAAATAAACAAATATTTAATACTGAGCATCTTGCCATATCAGGATTTAATCACAAGCTGTATTTAGTGTCTGACCGAAAACCTCCGTTTTTCTGGATATTAACCCTCTTTTGTCATTCCCGCGAAGGCGGGAATCCAGGAGAAATAATAAGTTATCTGGATTCCCGCCTTCGCGGGAATGACAAAAGAGGGGCTTTCCGGTCAGACACTATTTACTGTCTAATCTGAGTTTCATACATTTGGCTGTATACACCTTTTTTACAAAGCAATTCCTTATGTGATCCCTGTTCAATTATTTTACCTTCTTCCAATACAATTATTCTATCCGCCATACGAAGGGTTGACAGGCGATGACTGATAAGAATGGTTAATTTATCTTTTAACTTTTTGCGAAGGCTGAAAATTACATCGTGCTCTGTCTGCACATCCAGTGAGCTCATCGGCTCGTCCAGCACAATAATCTGAGCCTCACGGTAAAGCGCACGTGCCAATGCGATCTTTTGCCACTCACCAACACTCAATTCGATGCCTTTATCAAACCAATTGCCCAACATATTGTCGTATCCTTCCGGCAGCCGGTTTATGAACTCATCAGCTCCAACCTGTCCAGCGCTGGAATAAATGCGATCAATTTCAGGAGGTTGCTCGATATTACCCAACCGGATGTTGTCTGCTGCAGAAAATTGATACTTCGCCCAATCCTGAAAAATGACACTGATCCCACACCGCAAAGATGTTAGATTGTACCTGCAAATATCAACATCGTCAATAAGGATTTTACCAACGGTTGGATCGTATAACCGACATAACAACTTTATTAATGTTGTTTTCCCCGAACCGTTCGCACCTACAATTGCAACGATTTCACCCGGAATAATGGATAATGTTATGTTATGCAATACAGTTCGATTGCTATTTGGATATTGGAACGACACTTGATTAAATGTGATCCCTTCAGTTATGGCATGAGGAAACGGGAGTGAATCCGTTGAAGTTACTATCTTCGGTTGCAAATCGAGAAACTCAAATAGATTAGAAATGAACATATTGTTCTCAATAATACCGGTCATCCCTCTCGCCATTTGTTTCAAGAAACCTAAGCCACGCCTGAAAGCCTGCAAATACATTACGAAAGCACCCAATGTTATCGTTCCGATGATCGTCATATACCCGATATAAGCATACACACCAAATATAACAACTCCACCAAACGCTTGAGCAGGTAATTCCATTTTCGTACGCCGCACAATCAGACGAGACATCTCTGTCCGTAGTGTTTTTCTAATCTCCCGATATTTACCGACAAAATAACGTCCCAAACCGAAAATTCTGATCTCTTTAGCGTGAGAATAACGTGTCATAAGCCAACTGTAATAATATGCTAAGCGGTTAGTTTCAGTTCTTTTGCGTATCCAGGCGTACATTATTTTCGAGAATCTGATTCGCACAAAGACTCCCGGCAAAACAGCAACTACTAATACTAAAGCAATGAACCACTTTAGAGAAAAGAGCAGACCGGCTATGGCAATAACTGAAACACTATTTTGGACTATATCAGACAAGTTGTTGAGCAATCTTTGTGGTCGGGTAGTGGCTTCTTGTTGGGCGCGATGGAGGGTATCGTGGTAACGGGAGTTTTCGTAGTATTCCAAGTCTATTTCAACTGACTTGGTATGGATGATGTTGTGGATATGATCGGACAAGTATTGAACATGGATGCTGTTAATGCCTCTGCCGACCTCGTCTAATAACACGGAAACCAACTGAACCACACCGGCAATCAACAGGTAAATGAGAACTTCTCTAAAGGTGTTTGATATATCGGTTGAGTTGATTCCTCCGGCGACGGCATCAATAACAAGTTTCAGTACGTAGAGTTGAAGTAGAGGCAGCACCCCCCGGATAGTTAAAAAAAATAGATAAACCGATGACCAGCGTGGTGAGCTGCTCCATACAATGCCGATCAATCTCCACAGGGGATAAGATTTAAGACGGTTTATGTTCCATTTCATTCAAAACCTCATTCCTATCTGGCAATTGAGACACATCAATAAACATACTAAACGGTGCACGAATTTGCCATTCATCCGATCCACAACATAACCGACCTATTGAGGAATTAGCAATCTGTAATCGCAATTCAATATCATTAGTCTTCGAAAAGATCAATACCTGCGTGAAACGGTGCAAAGGTAATAACTTACACCATAATCCGTTCCTCTCAATCGTTTTATACAGCAACCGTGCAGGACGATAGAGCGTCTTGCGAATGATTGACCTCCAGATATGGCGTACAGTGGCAACTGTGTGTCCTGAAATTCCCCCTTTTACGTGGATGTACTTTGAACCTCGCATTGCAGAAGAAACACGTCCATGCAGTTCGTTATCTGTGACAACATAAGGATCGGGACAATTCGTATTGTCGCCCTGTGTACGAACTTTGTCCGAATATGTCCTTGTAACTCTATGAACAATGCGTTGGGATTGTCCGGATAAAGAAAAAACGATTACGTCACCTACACAAAGATTGCTAATATGGCATGACTCGATGATTAATTTATCAAGTTGACGAAAAGTCGGACTCATGCTGTTCCCGATTACGAAGGGTTTTGATCCTTTGTCTGTCATAAGTTGCAAATGCTCCTTTCCTCTAATACGGCTTCCATCTTTTCCCAAAAACGACCGGTCAATGATAAGTGTAACATAAATGCCGGAATATTCTTGGCAATTGTTACAGAAATGTCAATCAGTTTTCTTTTCAATTCTAATTCATCGTTGTGATCAAGGAATGACCATCCACGTCGCATAATCTGTCTTACCGATTGGTTGATTAACGTGGCAGCGTATCCGGATTTGAGAGGAGTAATCTCGTCTTTATCAGCAGGTTGCAGGAAAAAGATAGCGCCAACCGGCAGATAACTTTCGACTTGCCAGAAATTTTGCGATTTTTTTAACAGGAAATTACTCCATGTGGGAAATGGGTGTGCTGAAAAACTACCTTGATTATCAGGGACGATCAAGCATTCGTCATCGCCAAGTTTACCCCAACTTTCAGGGAGACGCCGGTATGCAGTCGTTTTCCCGGTTCCGCCTGGTGCAGCTAATAAAACTCCCATCCCGTTACGTTCCACTAAAGCAGCATGAAGGGGTGTACCGTTATATAGTAAAGCTTGTTTGTATATCGGATAAACGCAAGCCCACATATTGTAGATATTATTCTCAAATGAACTTTCTTCTCTTATCACATAGATAAGATCATCCGTTTTAGAATTCGACCGGATGGTCATTCCGTAGTGATTGTAATGTGACCAATTGAATTCCCCGAAATGCTCACCGATTTTTGAAATGTCTCGAATAACAAGTATCCGACTGGAAATATCATCCGAAACAAGAGGCTGCAACCCCATAATACCGGCAAATCTGTCCACCCATTCTTTAGTGTCCTCATTCGAGCATAACAGCCAGTTTCTTCCGTCAGCTAATCTTAACCGGTATCCGGTTTTATACATTAATAATTCCGATTATTCCTTGTGAATTAGTAGATGCGACACTCTTGCCGCATGAACTCCCGAATCACTACATGTGCTGACCATGCGACAAGAGTGTCGCATCTACTGATTTTCAGTTACTACACTACCTTTCCGTCAACCACCGTTTAGTCCTGAAAAGAAGCATCAATTCACGGATATGACATAGACTGTTCCATACCAATATAATAAACTTCACTGATAAAAACTTGAAACGAACCAGGAAATAACCATAGCGTCTTAATGTATAACGATCTGAATTATCTTTCATTGATTGAGGTCGGACTGTCATAATTTGCCATATATATCGAAATCTTGCATTCCAGGTTGGGATTGCGAATATATTCGCAGGAAAACTGTATTGCACCAGATAATCTCCGCTATCGGTGAGAATTTGATCTATAGCCCACGTAACAGCGCGAGTTCGATGGCGGTCATCCGGCAGTTTATTTTGTATCTTAACCGGAATTTCCAAGCCGGTTAAGCGATTGAGTACGTCTAATATCAACGACAGGTTGTGAAGGTTACCCCAATCATTGGCAACCCGATATACTCTGTCCCAATCGATTTCTTCAGAAAAGGTTTCTATAAATAGATTTATATCGACTAAGTGTTTTAATTGATTGAACAGGTGACGAAAAGCAGTATGATAGCAAATGTGGTTGAGGTGATCTTCGAGGGAAAGCGTTTGAGTTTCGACACCGGAAATGAGCACTGACTGTGAACGCTGCCACAGCCCGTCAAGGTCGATTGAGAATAACAGGTTGTCAATTGAAAAATGTAGATCGATTGATGTAAAATATTTGGGATGTATGTATTTAATCGCTGTTGCCGTAGTTGAATCGGCGATATTTTTATTTGCCTTATCCGGAATGAATCCAATTTGCTTGAATACATCGTCCAACCGATCCAGGTCATCTTTGCGAGCGAGAATATCAACATCACACATAGGACGCATACCAAGCCCACCATAGACATGCTCGGCAAGATAAGCGCCTTTTAAAACGATTACGGGGATATTGTTTTTGTTGAAACTATCGAGAGCTATTTTAAGTGCATAGAAACGTCGGCTGTTTTTTACAAGGGTGTCCTGAATACAGCGACGCATTTCATCAAGTGCGAATTTTGGGATGTGAGCGGTGAGTGAGCGTTGTTTGAGGCGTTGATAGAGATATGGAGTTATTCCGTGTTCAAAACTATACTTAACGATTGAATGCCAATCATTGATAGAGAATTGATGTGTATAATCTACTACAATTTCATCATTATGATTTCCAGTAGCAGAAAGAACGAATTTACAATAAGTTGATGTTTTTCCATCATGCAACGTAACCCACCAGTCCGTTTGTTATCATAGTATTTATAAATTTATTCAGATGATCCTCAACGTTTTCGGGAAGGTTATTATAGTCAGTTTCTAATTTCTCAAGGATGTCCTTTTCGGAACGCTTTCCATCTAGCGATTTCCAAATCAGAACACCGGTATGATTCAAACTGAAAGCCTTACCGCTATCCGGATCAAAGATTACCGCAATATCATCTAAATCTTCTCGGAAAACAACAGTGGGGTTTGCTATTACATTTTTACTGGACATCGGGTATAACCGTGCTGATTGTTCAATTTTTTATCACGTTTCGCTACCCCCCTATTGCGCGATCCATATCACGATCGAATTGATCCCTGTCGTTGTCAGGTGGCGCTTGCGGCATTTGTGGTGGTTCTGATCCATATCCTTTGACGGACTCATCCAATAGCTTTAACTCTTGCAACTCCGGAGGTTCGTATTCTCGCTTTTTTAATGGTATTTTATGTTTCATTTTTGTTGCTCCCTTTAATGTAGGAAAATTATCCACAGATTACACAGATTACGCAGATTTTTAAATCCATTCACAGCAGATTAAACGGATTAAACAGATTGAAAACCAGAATGAAAATTCCAGTTTCGTTCCCACGCTCCAGCGTGGGAACGAGTATCACCTTAACAACATAACCTCCCGAACACTCTCCCCGTCGTTTCCCTTTAACTTGACAAAATACATCCCCGATGAAATACTTTCTGCATTCCAATTAACCGTATGAAAACCGGCGTTTATCTCACCCTGTGCTAATACCGCAACCTCGCGTCCCTGCAAGTCATAGACCTTCAAGGATATACTCTCTTGAGTGGGAAGACCGTAGCTGATGCGAATCGTGCTGTTAAACGGGTTCGGATAGGCTGAATAGATGCCGAAATCTGTCGGTACGGCAGCATCCGATTCATCCACCGATTCAGGATGATAGGCTACCCTCAACCTGAAATGACGCTCTTCAACCGCATCGAAACGGTACTCTTCATCCTCCCATAAGTCTGCAAGTTGATTGCTATCTTCGTCGTATAGAGTAGGGAAGTAGTGCCAATCTATCTCATCAATGTTGGGCCATGTCAACACCAATTCTTCGTCCTCCAGATCACTGGTGCGGACCACAAAATCCCATTCCTTGACACCATTCTCAAACTCATTTGATTTATAATCATAGGTGAACCGTCGCGCTAAAACCACATCACCATCATAGGGAAAGTACAACTGCGCATAAGGTCGGCTGACCGGCGTGAACTCGAATGCATCGTGATAATCATAGTCATCGCTTGCATCAGGAGCGATACCGACTCTGTTATATTCGTCACGATATTCGCCGTCATCGGTCATCAGTTGCAGGTTCAACGCCCAACTGTCGTCCTCATCGTCGGGCGGAGGTGCAGCTAAACCTCCAGCGTATCCATCCGGTTTGAAGCGTATTTGCACACCATTCTCGGTACCGTTCTCGATCAATACGTCAATCCAGAAACCTTCCCAGATATCAATAGTGTAATTGGTTTCACCGGTGTAGTTGACCATTACGTATTGACTGGTAGTGTTGTTCCATGTGTAGGCATATCCGTTGATCCATTCTGCCACTGCCGCGTCGGATATGGATCTAAGAGTATCTGCTCCTCCGCCGGCTGAATTGTAGATGCTGGTGTTGCGCCAGTCGTAAGGATAGTAGAACGGATTGGCTAACTGGTTGACTCCGCGATCATTACCGATCCTGGGTTCAATATCAAGAATTCGGCCATACCGAGCATCTTGCGGAACAAAACCGCTCTGCTGATCCACCGTTATGTCAATAACGCAATCATCGATTAGATCTTGAACCATCCAGAAACCAAATCCTGGTACGAAGGGCGGAGGTTCGCCACTCGGACCCTCACCGAAACGTTCGTACACTTGATTAGCTACACTCCACCGACTGACCCGCCAAGTCGCTGCTCCCGGGGCTTGATCGTTGAAGTCATCTCCGAATAACGTTGTAGGATTACCACTAACGACTGTGGAGGGAATACCGACCATTGCATATTTATCGCGGGGTAGAGACTTTAGTAGAGGAGAGTCATAATCTGAAACGTTGAGTATGCGGAGACCGTCGGCACCGTCTGCGATGTAAGCATAATCCCCTGAGACATAAACACCCTTATATGTTGGAGCATCGGCAGAATAGGTTCCAACTAAAGTGGGGGTACTGCCTGGCAATGGCATGAGATTCCAGATGCTCAATCCGCCACCATCATCGGCAACATAGAGATAATTACCAGCGACAGTGGAATAGAGGGCGCTTCCCCCTGTGTCAAGTGTGTATTCGAGCGTCGGGGTTGTGCGATCAGTGACGTCAATTACCTTTACGCCGTCAACTCCGCAGCACACGAAAGCCCAATTGCCCCATATTTTTACATTTGTGGCGACCGGAGCTCCGAAATCTAGCTCACCATACGGGACCTCAGTTTCTTCTGAACCATCTATGAGGGTGGAAAGGGTTCTAATCATCAATCCGTCATTACCGACCGCTTCATAGAGGTAAGTACCGTCATTATCCAAGCCTAATGGTTTCACACCTTTTTTGTCGTAATCCCTGGTTGATATTGCTCCAGTCCGGGCTTCATTCATCTCAATGACGCTTATTCCCAGGACTCCGGTTTTAAAAGAAACGAAGCCATAATCGCCATAAACTGTTGCGTCGGTAGCGCCTCCATTACCGGGATTCAGACTCCATAGATGGTTGGGTGCTGTCGGATCTGCAAGACTGATAGTGTGAAATCCACCCGTCTCACAAGCGGTGTAGATAAAGCCATCACCGGTGTAATCTATGGTGGTCCAGTTTGGCGAAGCAGCATCTTCCCAGTCAATCTTGTAGATATGTTCCGGATCGCTGATATCGAAGGTAGCGAGTCCTTGCAGACAAGTAACGTAGGCGTAGTCACCAAGGACGAACACCTCAATAGCCGTTGTGTCTGGATTATCACCTCCAGCGCCGACGTCATAGTGCCCTACTTCTGTTATCGCAGCATCAATGCCAGATGCGGCGATAAGGAGAATCATTACAGCCAATCCGAGACAACCGTAAAATTTTTTGTATGAACTTATCATATTCCAACCTTTTCCTTTGTTTGAAATGTGCAACAGATTCGGGGCTTGTTAGTCTATACGAATATTCTTTGAACGAACCATGAAGACCTCTCTGCTGTTATAAATGAAGAGTACGCATTTGTCAGAAGAACCTTAAATTACGTATTTTTGTATTTTTTACTCTTGTTTAAGCTTTCGATTTTCAATTATAGCAGTATTGCTGTTATTAGGATCGTGTAATGTTTCAATATGACTAATTCTTTTACGAAATTTAGGGACATAACCGTTTCGAATCTGTGAGTTTAACTTTCCTTCTAAAAACAAAAATGTAAGATCTAATATATTCATATCACTTTAAAAAGTCAACCTCTTTGAAGAGAATTATCTTTATTTTATGAAATATTTCCCGGAATACGTAGCTCGAGTAACTCATGCGTATTGCATGAATTACTATCCGCAGATCGATTTTATAGATACAATACGGACAAGAGCATGTCCGAAATGTCAATATTTGGGTACATATTAGCAGTATTTTACATGAAAAAAGCCCGATATATAATTCGGGCTAATTACGCAAATTCTCGAAATTTAAGCAGTACCCCCGACGTGATTCGAACACGTGACCTACTGATTAGGAATCAGTTGCTCTATCCAACTGAGCTACGGGGGCGGGAAGAAGTAAGAAATTACGAAAGCTAAAACCGATAATCAATTAGCATCTGCCATAATTTAGATAGCGGCAATCCCATTACGTTGAAGAAACAACCTTCTACTCGGTGAATGAACAGTGCGCCTCGTTCCTGGATACCGTACGAACCGGCTTTGTCCATAGGTTCACCGGAGCTAATATAATCCTTAATTTCCTCTTTTGATAGGTTACGAAAGAAAACACGAGTGATTTCGTGGTTTGTAAAGCGGTTATCAGTAACGGGATCAATTAATGCAATACCAGTGTGAACGAAATGATCTCTACCGGACAGTTCCATAAGCATTCTCCTGGCGTCATCTGTATCGGAAGGTTTACCAAGCGGTTTGCCATCCAATTCAACCAGGGTGTCAGCGCCCAGTATTAGTTGTCCGTTTGCCTGGTCTAAAACCGACTCGGCTTTCAATAAAGCGTTCTTTACAACAACCTCTGGAAAATCATTAGTGTCAGGGAAACACTCAACTGCGCTCGGTACAATCACCCTAAAGGGAATGTTTACCTGCCTAAGAAGGTTATGTCTGCGCGGTGAGGTGGAGGCAAGAACTATTTCCGAAATAATGCAATCATCCAACATATAGGGCTACCAATCCGGTAATCATTGTCAATTTGAGAATGGCGCTAACTCTTTCCAATCCGTTTTTTTCAAGCCCACGCCAGAGAAAAACGATGATGACTAATAATGGTAGATCAACTGCTATCGCTACAATTATTAAGTAGTTTATCGAAAAAATACCAAGTTGATAAGGGATATAAGTAATAATAACAAGCATGGCGAGTATAACACCTGCTATACGTTGCGATTTTTCTCCACCTGTAACCACCGGAAAAGTCATAACGCCCCACATACCGTCACCGGAAATATCCTCAGTGTCCTTTATAATTTCTCGTCCTATATGCATTAAAAAAGCAAAAAGCGCCGGATACATACCACCCGTTGGGTTACCAACCGCTACAGCTCCAAACATAAAAGCCATAGCGCCGCAAAATGCAACCGCAAAGTTTCCAAGCAGGATAGTTCTTTTCCAGAGCAGACTGTAAATCCAAAGTAATAATGCAACCACAATAGCCATTATTCCCAGACTCTGACTTAGTGTAAAACTAATAATAACTCCTGCCAGGATAAGAAACCATCCCCATATAAAGCCTGTAGTAGTACTCAAACGTCCCGATGGAATTGGTCGATCAGGTCGGTTGAATTCATCCACGTCTTCGTCGTAAGCATCGTTTATTGCGTTCCCACCTGCTGCAACTAATGCTGCAGCTATGGCTGCAGTTAGCAACATCTGATCCATCATAAATTGCTTTCCACCCGCTATAATCCCACCAATCCAAACAGCCAAAGTTGTTATGATTAGATTTAATGGTCGTGATATCTCGATGATAGATACTATAAACTGGAACAGTTTGCGCATTATTTACTTCCTGATAGATTTGCTAACGTACCTAAAGCAACCGTCACAGCAGTTTCCGTGCGCAACGGTCTTTGTCCCATACTAACCAGCGGTATTCTTTCTTCTTTAAACAATTTAATTTCTTCCGGTGAAAACCCACCTTCCGGTCCAATCAATAACGTTAGATCGGATGGTAATTTGATTGCTTTGTAAATATCTACTAATTTTCTTGCACCTGGGCTATTATCCAACGCCCAGATGATAAATGGTTTGGTTGATTTCTCTATTGTTTCGTTCGGTTGGATTAATGATTCCATCGTAAAATCGCATTTACCCGCTCTGCCGCGGTTGACACTGTATTCTGAAGTGTTGCTGTCAGGGACAGCACCCTGACAGCGGTTCAGGTTTTCTCTTAAGTAATCCGTTAACCGCATCGGGTTCTCGATCTTCATCAGGCTTAGCCTTCGGGATTGTTTTGCTGCTGCGAGCGCTATATTTCGCCATCTTTCTATCTTTACTGCACCAGGGGATACTACACTACGATCCGTCAGCAAGGGGATAAACGTATCAGCGCCGATCTCGGCAGCCTTCTCAACTGCTTGATCCATACGGAAGCCTTTTACAATACTAACCCCAACATAGAAATATAACTCCCTTTCGGGTTCGATAGCAAGTGGTTTTATTATCCTGCACTTCACTTGCTGACGATTAATCTCAGTAATCTCAACAATCCAACCATTGCCACGACCATCAAAGCCGGTTAATCTGTAACCAGGTTTAACTCGTAATACTCTAATTAAATGATTTATTTCACGTTGAGCTACATAAATTGATCCTTCCGTCTCCGGTGGTTCGATGAGTATAAATGGTTCTCTGGACATTTTAGAATGTAACTCCATTACTTATAGTAATGGATGGTTCCATAAATTTAGAGGATGGTGTCCATCCAACCAGAACGTGAAATATATTAATATAAGAAAGCTGAACCTGGAAACCACATCCATAGGCGCGAAAATCGTTTCGGAAACCAGATCTTGTATTTGCATAAAATCCTCTGTCACCGAAAATCACGCCTTCAAGGCTGAATCTTAGGTTGCGCAAATATTGTGCTGCTATAGCTACTTTTTCATAACTAAAATACCGCTCTCTAATAATCGGGAAACGGAACTCCATAGTTCCACCTAACACTATCCCATTAGGATTGCTGAACGGTTCACCGGCTCTGACCATACTACGACCGACCGAGAGCCATTGATAAAACGGTAGGGTATGTTGACCGAACTCACCCCACGCTCGCGCTGCAATAATAATCGGATCAAACTTTCTATAACACCTGACGTCAATAAGCTCTCTATAAAAGTCGTGTGGAATATCCACTAACCGGTTGGCTTCAGCATTTATAAGAATATAATGACCTTTGGTGGGATAATAGCGATAATCCCTTTGATCGTTTTTGTGCTCGATAATAAAAGATACTACTCTATCCATGTTTCCGGAAGTTAAGGTATAGAATTGTGATTCTGATGTTATCACTTCCCATTCACATCCTAACTTGATGTAATGCCTGAGCCCTAACCGGCGTTTTATTGATAATCGGACCCCTGTATTTTCGCGTCTGACGTTACGACCCAAAGGATCGGTTATTTCACTGTCGAGATAATATGCCTTTCCAGCCAAACCATATTTTCCGTTGATGCTGAACCAGGTATCTTCGTGAAACAGGATTAATCCACGCTTGTATCCTCCCCAGCCTGCAATGCCGAGCTTCAATCCCTGACCGCGGAAATTGTAATGGTAGACTCCCAGTCCCAAAACCGTATGATCAGGATTGCTTAGTTCATAACTTGCTATAATATAAGGATATATATAAAATGGCTCATTTACTATAACCTGTACGACAGATCTGCCTTCATCTGAAGCCAATATGATTTCGACACGGTTGAAAAGTCCGAGCGAAGCTATATTCAAGCGGTCATTTTCAAGCGCTTTCTGAGTAGCTGTCATACCGGGTTTCAACTTCATCTGTCGTAAGATGAGTTCGTTTGAGGTAACGCGATTTCCTGACACCTCGATGGCATAGATAATTGGATTGGTTTGAATTTTATTTTTTTCTTCTGATAGAGCAGGATTGCAGGAAATAAAAATGAAGCTTAGTAAGAGAGCTATAAAGTTACTAAATTGATATAATTTTAAGGTGGCAAAAGGAAAAATATACCACGAAGAACACGAAATGGTGCGAAGGGGTTTAGATATTGGTTTTGGAAAATTCATTCTTATTATAAAAATTGCGCTATCCAACTCCGGAGTACTCAAGCTTGCTTGAGCAGGTATACTATAACTATTCCCAGATAGCGCTCAAGCAAGCTTGAGCACTCCGGAGTAATCTCAGTTACGAATAATAATCTAGTTTCACAGCATCCAAGTCAGACTGCATCGAATATCCGGAAGGTTATACGTCCTGTGAAACCTGTCTTTTACCTGTAATACTTGTCCATATAGTTCTACGTGCAGACGGTTCGCAGGGTTGGCATTTAGCGTTATTATCGGACCGTTGGACGTAATGGCTTCACCTCTTACCTTATCGTCATTTGCACTATACCGCCAACTGTAATGATGATGTGTGCTCCAGCCAAACCCGAACTGTAGGTCTTCAACCGTGTAGTTTGTAGCAAATGATAACGAAAAATTATACCCATCCTCTGAAACATCTTCTATCCAATCGCTCCAGCGAAAACGACCGTGCTCATCAATTAGTATATTCGTTCCGAGTTCCAGTTCCAAGTGAGGATGAACTTTCACTTTGAATGTATCATCTGCTGTAAAAAAACGATAGACGCGACTCATATCCACATCAAAAGGAAAGTAATCGTATACATTGTAATTACTTACGACGGAGAACCTGGCGATATTGTTTATATTCACTTCCCGATAGGGAAGCTCACACGATAAACTAAACATTCTCACCCAGCGGTTTTCTGCGCTACGCGGTCGCTGGATATATACAAGGTGATGCAGGTCGGTTTTTATCTTCAGCCGCAGACCGAAATTGGGATGAAGCTCCTTGCCTGCTGTGAAGGTAAAAATATACTTCAATTCATCTCTGTCATTAAGATCATCTTCATCCGGTGTATTAAAGCTGTATTTAATGACGTTCGCTTCAAATGCAACACTATCTGAAACAGGATCGGCAAATCCGGTACGGACGCTGATGAAATTGCGTCGTCCCTGCATTAGATTATCCTTGTACTGCTGTTCCTGCAGGTCGAAACCTCCCGATGCCACCGTCCGGATTCCAGCTAAATCATAAACCGCCTTTAATTCATTCCGCCAGGTATATTCATGATCGGTAAGTTCATCAGGTATTCTCGTATGCACTGTGCTATAACGCGAAAAATCCGAATCCCATTCAACATGTAATGGCGTTGTTCCGGTATTGGTTAATTTGTTTATTATGGTTAATACTTGATCCTTACGACGTCCAACAGTCTCGTCAGACCAATGATATTCACGCTGAGTTGTTCTGTCATAAGAAATCCTATAGATGTTACTTGCTTCTTCGGAGAAGGAATAATCACCTCCTATAGTAGCTGACCAGCCGTAATCATTGCCAACAGGAAGCCGTTCAAGCCATCCATCAGCATGAAGGCTGCCTGTATTCCAGTTATTCAGGAGTCCGAAATTGAATTGAAGCCCCTGGTTTTGTTCTCCGCTACGTTTATCAAATAATGGCCCTGCTGACCCGTTAATCTGAAATCGTTCGTCCAAATGGCATTCCGCTCCCAGCGCCAGATGCCATTTGCTTATTTCATTGCTGCCGGTTATTCTGCGATAGAGTAAAGGATCATTAAAATGACTTTCATCAGGTGTTAATAATCTTGATCGAGTAGATTCATTAAATCGGTGAGCTCGTTGATCGTTGAAAATATCCAGATTTCCAGTTAACTGCAATTCGATATTACTGTCGACCGGTCGTTTATACTCAAAGCTATGTTTCTGGTCAACCTTCCATTGCCTGTGGAAACCGGGGATATGGTGCAGATTTACAGTTACCTTCTCATTAAAAGTAAATACTCCCTCACCAGATAGAGCTTGATTCAGACGCAATTCACTTTGCCAGCCATCGTACTCTAGCCCTTTGCTTAAGGTCGTTATCAGAACGTTGGATAGTGGATGTACCGGTTCTGTTTTATTTCCTGCAATAGTGTTCGGTTGATAGATAGCAATGGTTAAGATATGGATTGCGAGTGATAAGGTTGCGATAGATTGCAGCTTTTTCATATAACGCAAAACAGATCATTTAGATGAAAACTTCGAATCATTTTCAACTGCGGCGCTTATTGTTCCACCGGAGATTATCAATTTAAGCGCTTCCTCAACGGAGATATCCAGTGCAATAACATCTTTCTTGGGCACAAACAGGAGGAAGCCTGATGTAGGATTAGGGGTGGTGGGAACAAACACGCTGATTGAGTCATCGGGCAGTTTTTCCTGAATATGACCGCTGGTGTCGGCGGTTTCTATTGCGATTGAGAATGTCCCTTTCCTCGGGTATTCGATTAGTACCGCACGTTTGAATACTTCCCGTTTGCCGGAGAAAATCGCCTGGCTAATCTGTTCTATAGTCTGGTAAATCCGATTAACTAATGGGATGCGCGTCATAAACTTCCGGGTTCGCTGGATCAAGTATTGTCCGAACACATTATGTGCAGCAAATCCAGTGAGAACAAGCAGTATTACAAGCACAATCAATCCGATTCCGGGTATCGGGTGCTCGCTGAAGAATGTAACTCCTAAAATACCACCTAATAAGAAGTTAATCCCATTGCCTAATATCCCATCAAGGAACAGGAAACTTTTCCAGAGCAGGAATAGTGTAATTACAGCCGGTCCTATAACCAGGAAGCCCGTAACGAGATATTTACGAGTACTTCGCCAGAATCCTAAGTCTTCGGCTTTGAATTTATCGGTTATCTTCATAATTAATACTTCTTGCTGGAAATAGCATCCTTTTCTTTTTGCATTTCTTCAGCTCTTTGAATGGCGAGGAAGGTCGCCTCTTCCGCCCACATTCGTGCTTCCAGCGCCAGATCGCGTGCATTGTTGACGTTCCTTACCCGTGCTTCATCCATTGCTTCTACGAAAAACTTCTGTGCTTTTTGGTATTCACGTGTAGCCCAGTGCTCAGCATTAGCTTTATCCGCTGTCTTGAGAGCTTTTTCCGCACGCATCAAATCCCAGCGGGCTGACCAATCGCAGCCACTAATTAAAACTAAAGAACAGAGTAAGACTACTGAGACCGATAAGTGGAATTTTTTCTGAAATCTGCTCAAGTATTTATACTCCTGTTTTATATATTATCTTGAATATGGATTGTTAAATTGTTAAATTGTTAAATTGTTGTATTGTTGTATTGTTGTATTGTTGTATTGCTGTATTGCTGTATTGCTGTATTGCTGTATTGTTGTATTGCTGTATTGCTGAAAACCACGATACCTTTCAACAATTTAACAATACAACAATATTTCAAAACCTATCCCTATCGAGCGCGTCATGCTCCCTCTCCAATGCTGCTGCGCGTTTAATAGACAGTTCAATTGCTTCTCGCGCCCAGTCTTTAGCTTCCTGAGCAGCATCGCGGGCTTCGTTTATCCTCTTTTCGTGATTCAATTCTTCAGCTTGGCTCAGCCATTTCTCCGCATTTCGATATTCCCTTTCTGCCCAGTTTTCAGCGTTAACTTTGTCAGCTTCTTTAATAGCTTTTTCTGCACGCCTAAGATCGCCGCGAGCGGAAAAATCACAACCAGTGAAGAGTATAATGGTCGCGAACAAAACTGTTGACAGGATAATATTTATTGATAGTCGTATCTGGTTTATGTTGTTTTTTTTCATAGAAAATCCTACTCTAATGCACAAATATTTAATGAAAGAGGGTTAAATTGTTAAATTGTTGAATTGTTAAAAAAACCTTGATGATTATCTAACAATCTAACAATTTAACAATTCAGCAATTTAACAATTACCTTCAATACTTCTTACTATTCAGCCCATCATGTTCCTTTTCCATTTCCTCTTGTCGCCGAATAGACAGAAATGTTGCTTCTTGCGCCCATTCTCTGGCTTCCTTCGCAGCATCGCGGGCTTCGTTAATCCTTCTTTCGCGAGCTAAATCCATCGCAATAACATGGTATTTTTGAGCTTTCTGATATTCAGGGCTCGCCCAGAACTCAGCGTTGGCAAGGTCAGCCGCTTTCAGTGCTTTCTCAGCCCGCTTCAAGTCCCAACGGCAAGACCAGTCGCAGCCTGTTAGTGTAACCGCAGTAAATATAAACACCAAAGGTATAATTAATATAACAGGTTTAATATAGGTTTTATTTCGCATTTATCCTCCTCTATTTTTCTCTCCAGTTTACGTTTCTCTTGAAACCTGATGAGCACAAATTGAATTGGCAATCAAAATTCATCCTTCATCCTTCATCCTTCCTTCCTTTCAAAAGCAATACGTGGATCCACAGTCGAATACAGAATATCCGACAGCAGTATCCCGAACAGCGTAAGGAACGAAACGATCGTGAGTTGTGCCATAATCATCGGATAATCCCTCGCCATTATTGCTTCCCACATCAACCGTCCCATTCCAGGAATGGTAAAGATGGTTTCGATGATGATTGACCCGCCAACTATCGCCGGTATAATCCCCGACAACAGCGTGATGATCGGTATCAGTGAGTTGCGCAGGGCGTGTTTGAAGATAACCTTACGCTCGGATAGACCTTTGGCGCGGGCTGTGGTGATGTAGTCCTGACGAATGACCTCAAGCATTGCGGTTCTCATATAGCGCGAGAGCACTGCCAGCGAGGCATAAGTCATACAGAAGATCGGCAGAACCAGGTGCCAGGCGGCATCCCAGAACCGTCCCCAGTAGCCCATCTTAGCCGCGCTGATGGATTGCAAGCCGAAGACGGGGAACAGATCGAGAAAATCTCCGCCGCCAAGGAACACTATCAGCATCGTCGCCACCCAGAACGGGGGCAGCGAATAGAGGATAAACAGTACCAGCGTCATCGTCCGGTCGGTTCGAGTGTACTGATGGCTGGCGGAGTATATCCCCAACGGTATCGAGATCAGATACGCAAGAATAACCGCTGTCAGCGTGAGTTTTATCGAGACCGGTATCCGTTCCTTCAGCACGTCCCAGACCGGACGGTTGAACTTAATCGAATCACCGAAATCAAGCGTAGCTATCCGCTTGACCCACAGCCCGTACTGGACGTACAGCGGCTTATCCAGCCCATACAGTTCCCGCGTCTTCTGGATAGCCTCTTCTGTAAGCCCTTCCATCAGCCCTTCCGCAGCGCGAGCTTTCATCGCCGCCGGATCACCGGGCGCGAGGTGAATTATCAGAAACGCCACGATCGTAATACCGAAAATCGTGGGGATCATTAGTAGGATGCGTTTTATTATGTAGGTGGTCATAGAGGTTTTTGTGATGCAACGGGAAATTTCTTTTCATAACCCTCTTTGGATACCTTATACAACCATGCTCTCGATTCAATACGTTCTCTCATAGTAGGATGCAGATTCCATATGAGTGTTCCGTCTGTGTTCTTCTTCCAGAAGAGCAGAGTGTCTAACGATGATCTGTATATGTACTCAACATATGCAGACATCAAATCGAGTATTGTGCAGGCCATATGAAGACTACGGGAAATTCTCCAGACCTCCTCTTCATTCTTTACTGAGCCAAAAAACATCGCCTCATTGAAGGTATCATAATGTGGCGGGAAAAAATCCAGCACATTCAAATGAACTATATTATGACTCAAGAGTCCATAGGTTGCTCCTGTTAATGGACTTTCATGAGGTATTAGTGAGTTGGCTATTGTGATGCTTTTTGTTGAGGAGTGTTTACCATTCACGAATGAATCAATCTTTTGGGGATTTTTACGTAAGTCAACAGCCGAGGAGACGATCTCTACTACACTACGTAATAGAATCTGCGGTTCTTTGAAATATCCTTCACGGATCATGATAAAAGCACTTACTAATGTATTGATTGATGTGACAAGCATCCCGGAAATACGGCTTTCTAGTAATGATTTGTTTCTGGCGGAATCTTGATATTCTTTCAAGACAATCCGACTCAACATCAATATTTCTGGAATGATGGAATCAATTACGGCATCATATTGTTCTGGTATATATGACTCACGTGCGAAAAGAGACACCACTAGGCTTTTCTCCAAACTCATTTATAACCTCTCTATAACTGGATGAAATTTGTTCTCTCTAATTTTAAATGCACCACCGTTAGTGGCGAAGACGGGTGACTCGGCCCTCACTTACATGAGGGCAGGCTTGCATGCAAGTCGGGTATCAACACATATGCGCCACCAATCACCGTCAACCACGGTGGGTTGACAGCGGGCTGAAAGGCTGTCAGGGCGCTGCCCCTGACAGCAAGTTTTCCAGTTCAACTGTTAACCACGGCAGGATTGTAGCTAGTGTCACGTCAAGTTAATATAGTTGGGTAATTGTGTTGCTTTTTGCCGTATAATATATTATATTTCCTCAAGGTACCCAATATCATGTTCACCCAAACCTTGAGGAAAACAATGAAAAAGTACA
>JAVCDD010000072.1 GCA_030765125.1 Candidatus Hatepunaea meridiana | reverse complement strand
TTTGTCATTCCCGCGAAGGCGGGAATCCAGACAACTTATTGTTTCTCCTGGATTCCCGCCTTCGCGGGAATGACAAAAAGGGGCTCTTATCCAGAAAATCTGGGGTTTTCGGTCAGGCACTAAGTAAAAGCTGTCATCCAGGGACCGATGTTGCCACCGCCTATAAAGAAATCAGCAAATGAACGGGTTTTTCGCATCCCCATTATACCGATAATGACTATCATCAACGCAAAAGCTGTAAGGACTATTATTTTTATTATCATTTTTTAAATATTTTGTTCAGAGTCCAACCTTCAGGCTGCAAGGAATTACGAGGAAAACACGCTGAAGCGTGAACTCTATACTCCTTCTACTATTGTATATCATAACACATATACTTGTCAAGTCATTTTCGCAATTTCACCAATATGAGAACACAATATCCATTCATAATAGAATATAATCAGTTATCAATAAATGAATAAATAAATGCCATTAGTATTGACTGAATGCTAATTCGTAACTATACTACATTTGTAAAATTTAGTGTAACGTAATCCCACATTAATTAATCGGAGTTAAAATGAAAACAATTCTATCCTTATTCTTCCTCCTTTCCCTTTATTCCTTTGCAGGAGCAGCCGTTCCATCATTTGCGCTCAAACCTGTCAAATCGGAAACGGTGCAAGAACATAAGCCGGGTAATACCATCCAGCAAACACGTACGGTTCATTCTACCTATCCATTGCGATCACTTGAGCCCAGGCGAGACGATTTTCTGGGTGAGAGGTTTATTGCCGGAGACACCTGGTATGATTACCAGACTAACGGTTCACTCGGTAAGATGATTGCCGTCGATCCGGTCGGTGGCGTTCACATTACCTGGACCGACAGCTATACTGACGATCTGAATAATGGTGAGCGACATCAGCAATATAATTACTTCACCGCAGATGAGGAATGGATTGAAGATGGCGGTTTACAGGCAGATTTTGTAAATAAAGGCGGTTTTGGATGCCTCTATCTGACAAACGAAGAAGTACCGCGCGCCCTGTCTTTCTTTCATGGCAAGATTGACACAGCCTGGAGAAGCTGGTGCGGAGTAGACCTTGAAGCTGGATTCGGTGTCTTCGAGTCTGTCCTGCTGCCCAGTTTTCGAGAACAAGCGATCTACTTTCCTCAAGGCGTGATGAGCCCGGAGGGCAGGATTCACATCGCCACCCAGCGCCGTGACCGCGGGATGATCGCTTATGTGCAAGGTGAAATCGACAATGATGGTTGGGTTGTATTAGGCGAGCACCCAATCGAGGTTAGTGAGACTCACCGGACGAATTTCCGTATCGCCTGTTCTCCGAACGACGAACGGACTGCAATTGTCTGGACTTATCCACGAGAAGGGATTCCGGCGCCTGATAACTGGGGTAATACAGTCGGTTATTCTATGAACTGCGACTTGATGCTCGCCTGGACGGATGATGGTGAGACATGGAACTTTGACGATCCGCTAAATGTCACCGATAACATACCTCCCGATCCGCACCTTGAGGGAGACGCTGCATATGGAGATACGCTTAGACCTTATGCCAACTTCGACGTTATCTTCGATTCTGAAAATAATATCCACATTGTCTTCGATTCCCGCGGTTTCTGGCAGCAAGCCATTCCGGAAGATGAACCGCCGGTTGACGGCATTACTATCGATGCTTCCGTTCTGTTCCATTGGAGTGAGGCTTCTGAGGAGATCACACCTGTCGCCGATGGATGGTACACGCACCGAGAAGTGGATGAAGATGACGAGACCATCAGATGGCCCACCCCAAGCGGTTGGAAATCGAACGTCTGCTGTCCTTCACTCGCCTTTGACGATGAGGGTGATCTCTATTGCGTATTCAACTATTATCCTTTGAATGATTATTCTCAGGAAGATTATTGCAACGGTGATATTGCGGTAACGGTGTCGGAGGATAACGGTGAGACTTGGTTCTTGCCGACGATGATCACCGAGACGCGAACGCACCTGGCTGAAGAAGGTGAGTCGGAGTGCGAGTTGTATTCTTCGCTGGCTTTGGTTGTAGACGATTATCTCCACATCTCTTATGAGTTGGACACCGAGCCAGGCTCAACGATATCCGACCACACTGATCGCAACGAGTGGCTATCCTTGTGCCCCTGGGTCTACCATCGTGTTCCGGTCGAGGATGTGGAACGCGAGGCAATCTGGGAGGATGGTCCGAATTGGCATGCGCGTTACGCCTCCGTCCAATCAGGAAAGAGCGTTCAAACGCCAGATCATTTCAAACTTGAGAACATATATCCCAACCCGTTTAACGCCACCCTGAATATCTCATACAGCCTATCCGTTCCATCAAATATTTCGCTTCGGATATATGACATAACCGGTCACATAGTAGAGACTCTAATTGATGATAATAAGCAGTCGGCGGGAAGCTACTCAGTTGTGTGGGATGGTGGATCAGCGGCGGCGGGGATTTATTTTGTTGGGATGGAAGGGATTGGGGGAAGTGTTGTTAGGAAGGTTGTTTTGGTGAAGTGAATTTCTAACGGTTTCTCCGAAACCGGGGATGCCCTGCAATCGGGTGAAACTGGAGCAACCGTTCAATAACCTGCGCATATTCAGCATCATGTTGGGCAGCTTGCGGGGTGGTTGAGGAATGTTGAG
>JAVCDD010000354.1 GCA_030765125.1 Candidatus Hatepunaea meridiana | reverse complement strand
TTTCCTCCCGTTATATGAAGCAAAATCAATTCAAGCTTATGATCATAGGGCGGCGAGTATAGTTATAAAGGATGAGAATTGGATGCGACAGGGACAACCTCAAAAAACATGGGAAGTTCAATATCAGGATCCGGAATTTAGTATAAATCCCAGATGGTTCGTTTCCAAAGCGACGGTTGACCGTGTTATGAAGAATGACACGCAAAGTTCATATATTGCATATAAGGAAATCACAAGTCCAACCAATATTAGAACAATGATTGCTTCCTTTATTCCTCATATAGCAGTTGTTAATACAGCTCCGTTGATCCTAAAAGGTGAGGATATTTCTAAAGAATTAGAGTGTTGCTTATTGGCAAATCTAAATAGTCACATTCTGGATTTCGTTGCCAAGCAAAAGGTTGGAGGTGTCCATTTAAGTTACTACATTATCGAGCAACTACCGATTCTATCTCCTGATTTTTATAGGCAAGAGTGTCCTTGGGATAAGAGAGTGATCTTGGGGAATTGGATTTCTGAGCGTGTTCTGAAACTGTCATGTACGAGCAATGACATGATTCACTTGGCAGAAGAAACCGGATTTAAACCCAAGGTTCATAAATGGGATATTGTTGAGCGTAAGGATCTGATGGCTCAATTGGACGCCGCATATTTTCACTTCTATAACATTGATCGTGAAACGACCGAATACATTCTTTCAACATTTTCTAAGATAGATGAACAAAGTACATCCGTTTTTGAAACAGAGAGCGCTAAGGATAAAATTCTAAGATGGTATGATTTTATAAAAGACAATTCATAGCGTTCTTTGTCCAAAGTCTGAATTATTTGATAAAACTAAGTATTATAGCCCGGTTCCGAAAAATAAGGGGACAGTATACCTATTTTTCTAAAGTCCATCAATCTTTCCAAGAGTGTTAATAAAATAGGTATACTGTCCCCTTATTTTTCCTACGATACAATCAATTCCTGATAAACCCCAACGAAACAACCCTCTGCTGATGTAAATAATTGCCATTTCTAACATTGAGGATATAGACGCCTGCCGGTAATTTAATATTCCCGTTCTCATCAAACAGGACGAAATCGTGATATCCGGCTGATAGACTATGGCTCGAATTCAACACGATATGACCGAGCATATCCCACATCTTGACGTTTATAACACCGGGTTGATCCATCTCAACCGGAATGACAAAACGGCTGTTGAATGGATTGGGATAAGCAAAACCGATATTGAATTCATCCGGTATTTGCGGAAGCTCCTCATAAGGTAGTTGGATACGAAATAAAAATCCTATCGGTCCAGGGTAAGCTATGGTTTCCAGTCCCCCGCTGTCAATTGCTTTAACCCGCCAGAAAACCACCTGACTGTCCGGTAATGCGTCTGTTGAATTTTTGTGAGCAGTTGACGACGTAACTCGTGAATGAGGGAATTTATTTGGATTGAACCATGCTGGATTCCCGTCTTCACGGGAATGACGAGAAACTGATTGAGAATGACAGTAGATTGAACTATGTCCAATGGATGGATCGTCAGAAATAGTATAGAATGTATCCATTGTTGCTGTCAGTAATGATGGTGAAAAACTTGAACTTAACGACCATTCAACTTGATAATGAACTTCGTCCGCATCGGGATCAATGGATACAGACCACTGCACCATAACAGTATCATTATCCATAGCGCTGCCGTGCTCCGGTGATAACAGTGTGAAGGATCCGGGAGGACGATTTTGTTGGTGGTATGGCAATCGAATTTCAAACGACCAACCTGTTGGTCCCGGTTCAGCTATGGTCTCGAGTCCGAGCATGTCAATCGCCTTCACCCTCCAGTATACCGTCTGACTATCCGGTAATGCGTCTGTTGTATTCTTATGTGCAGTTAACGGTATAACTCGTGAATGAGGGAATTTATTTGGGTTGAACCATGCTGGATTCCCGTCTTCACGGGAATGACGAAAATCAGATGCAAAAACATAAGAGTCACTCTGTTTTGCATTAATACCGGATATTGATCTTAGTGATCTTGACATAGACGTCACTATTACTGAAGGATCATCTCTAATAAGCCAGAAGGTGTCTGGTGTTGTCGCTTGCATTGATGGAGTGAAACCTGCATTCAATGACCATTCCACCTGATAAACGATTGTATCACCCGGATCAGGATCCATCGAAGCAGTCCATTGCACAATAACGGAGTCGCTTTCCACAATGCTGCCATTCGCAGGCGAAGCTAATGAAAACGATAAAGGAGAATTATAGATATTGTTGAAACCGGGTGAACCGTTCGGCGCCAGCGAGGCTCGCCAGTTTTGAGGATCATCATTAGGTGAGGCGGGATCAATGAGTTCAAGCGTAGCTCCCGTTCCATCTGGCTCGATAGGCCAGGGGGCTATATCATCATACAAAACCGAATCAATCAGGACGCCCATTGGATTGTATAACCGAATTTGATCGCCGGTGTTGTTGAGACTGAAACTCAGGTTACCAACGATATTCGATACATCAGGAAAGAAATTTGTGAAAGCCGCGCTGTCACGGATGACGATTAGATATTCACCCTCCCGAAGCAGGGTGCCCGGTGGGAATATAAACTGATTTGTGCTGTCATCGTCTCGGAGGAAATAACCGTCCAAATCGTGATTGCCTGAAATTGAATGAAGCTCAATCCAATCCTCAGTGTCAAAGTCAGGTGAGCTGTTATAGTTGATTTCATTTATTACAATCCCGCTGTCCTGGTAGTTAATCTCCTCGAAAATAGCAATGAATCGCTCATTACCATTCAATGTAACTGAAACCGACTGTTCTGAAGTATTCAGTGATCCCGACCACCTGGAGAAACGATACCTGTTATTACCGGAAGGTATAGCCGTTATTTCAATAGGAACGTCCTTGAAGTAAACGCCATTCCAGGGAAAACTTAAGGGTGTTTTCGTGTTGATTTTTATAGTACCTGCTTGAGGAGGTATGACATTAAGGGTTACGTTCGCTGTTCCTGACAGGTTGAAGAACTCCCGGATAAAACCTCTCATAGGTCCCGGTCGCTGTTCAGCAAAGTAGTAAAGCTCGTCAACCTTCTCATTCCAACCCTCCATATCCCTATCCCATCTCTCCAGATGTGCTTCTATCTCTATTTCAAGCATTGCTTTGAACTGATCAATTCGATCTCTGATATGGGAAGGTTGAAAATAAAAATTCATAAAATCGGCAAATCTATTGATAAAATCGTTGGAAAATCTGCTATTTTCAAGAAGTTTCCGCAGCAGGAGCGTCGCATAAGCAGGATTAGGCCAAGCATCGCCTTCGTCATTTGTAGCAAATTCAAGAGTGTTATGCCGATAAGCCTCATCATCGTGCAATCCAAACCCGAAATCCGTATCAAAAAGTATCCACCGCCATTTACCGCCTGGACTACGAGGTCGCCAGAATTCATTGTTGTTGCCAGGCCAATCAGTATTATCAAAGTAGATATGGGCTAAATTCCAGTTGATGAAATTATCCACATCCAGCAAAGTAGTAACATATTCATAATTTGCAGAATCACTCATATCGCGGTTGGTGACAAAGTCCATCATAGCGTTAAAATGACTATTATCTCCGTTCATAATTCCACCCCAGACATTCATCCTGTCAATACTATCAGCATCAACATTGTGATGAGAAGCTATATAATGTTCATTCTTCTTTTCGCGGATGTTTTGAATTCCCCAGTACACGCCGTTCAGAAAGATTACTGAAGGACGGTATGCCTGGACGTCCAGATCAGCGCCCTCCATAAGACTTACCATAAATGCGTCGCGGAAACCTGTATGATCCCAATCGCTGCCGCCATTACGAAGTATAACCGCTTCAAACTTATCAATGGACAAATCGGGAAATATCTGATAATCGAAATCATTATCGCCATACTGTTGACGGGCAAAAAGGGCTAGTGATTTTTGATCAAAAAATCGCGTCCATCCACCGTGGATCTTTACACCGGCATTAGCGCTGAATCCCAGCGACCCATCGGGTTCGAAAAACTCTATATGAATCGGTCTCTCCCAGTCCTGCCAGTAATTAGCGCCCCGGTGTGGTGGATCCGGCTCGTATTCACGACCAAGAACATATATTCCAGTATCTTCATCCCACAGGTTAACCGGATCGGTAGAAAGGGAAATTATTGGAAAATCAGATGAATAACCCACAATATAACTTTGGGTTACAATTTCACTTGGCAGATGATCAGGGATAAAAGCTACAGCTTTAACAACAGTACTTGTATCAATTGTAATCGGTGCAGCATAAATTTCCGATTGTTCTGTGGGATTCGAGCCATCTAAAGTGTAGTAAATAGACGCATTATCTGCAGGTGGAATTATGTTTATCGATACTGCATCAGGATAAATGCCACCAACCGGTGAAAACTCCGGCTTACCGGAAATATCCACCCAACCCTGACCTGAATTGGAACTCCTTGGCGTTGGTTCTAAGAAGAACATCCAACTCACCTCACCATCAGATCGACGACCGTAGGAAATATCACCGGGGATGGTAATTGATTCTAAGCTGTCGATAACCTGTCCGGTCGAGTCGGATAGTGTCAATGGTTCCCCACCTGAACGTATTCTGAAATTTGTATGAAAAGCAGGCAGGGCGCTCTCAAGAACCTCCGGTACGCCCCTGGGATTCGGTGGAGATGCGTTCAAACCAAGTGTTAAGAAGGGGATTAGGCTAAGATCAGATGAAGCAGTATCACTATTATGAACCTGAATGGCAAGTACATTCTGACCGGTATTGAGCAATTCCAGTGCATTATCAATTTCAAATAATTCAGGTGGCAAGCCTTGGTACATAAGAGCTTCATGGTCCAGGTCAGCAGGCGTATTATAAGCCGGCTGTGTTCCCGGAGTACCAATATTGGCGCGAGCGATTTCAGCGCCATTCAGGTAAGCAACAAAACCATCGTCGTAATCAACGTGTAGCAGTGCGCCTGTAACATTAGCAAGGTCATCAATATTAAATGTTTTACGGACATATATGGATAACGTCCGTTCTGTCTCTGTTGAGTCATCATAATCGCCAAAACCAAACCCACTGGGACCTGAAAGCCAGTCACTGTCATCGTATTCAGCCTCTCGCCAGGGATAGGGGGGCGGTCTATTCCCTATGCGGTATCTCCAGGTATCTCCATGTGTAATGATCGTTTCAATTCGATTTGCCCAAAGCTTTCGATCCTTGCCTGATGCAAAGACTAAAAGGTGTCTGTGCGGGTTAATTATCGTCTCAGGCAAGACCCATTTCAACGGTTCGTCAGGATCATCGGACAATCCAAATCCCTTAAGATTTACGATATTATTTTCTGCATTATAGAGTTCAATCCAGTCAGGATAATCCCCGTCCTCGTCTGGAGCCGTTTCGACATTGAGCGACATAATCTCATTGATTACAACATTTTGAGCTTGTAGCGGAAATATAAGTATAGAAACTATAAGAATGATCAACAGAAAGGTCGATCCTCTCATTTTGCACCCTCCAGATTAAATAACTGTTAATCCAACCGTTTAATAGTTGATACTACTGTACCTGTAGCCTGTTACTTGGCACTTGATACTTATTACCTAATCAATGCCAACTTAATAATCCTTTCACCCGCTTCCTGACGGACTCGACAGAAATACACACCGGAAGCTATCTTCATGCCTGCGCTATTACGACTATCCCATAGTATAGAATGCCATCCAGGTTCAATTCTCTCAAATTTCCGTTGAAAAACTCTTCGACCTGTAATATCAAATATCTCAACTGCTGTCATTGACCAATTAATAACGTTAAATCTGATCCTGGTTACCGAATTAAATGGATTGGGATAACTCTCAAGTATCAGATATGTTTCCGGCGGTTCAGTCCATCTATTGGAGTCGCCAACTGATCCATATTCAAATCCACCGATGTCAACATACCGGATTGCACCAGCGCCGGTATTATTTACAAAAGGCATATCCACCCTGCGGGCATCATAGTAATCCAAGGATGGATGATTTGTTCCGTAACCTGCATCAATCAAGGGGGAATCTTCGCGAAGTTCGAAATTCCTGTTCCACTGGTCAATAAAATTCGCATTTAATCGAAGGTTGCCTGCCCCCGGATAAACGCGAGGGCCCTGAATCATACTATAGGCTATGTCGAGCGCTGCATTTACTCCTAATACGATCTGAGTACCGTTACGCCATAAAACCGTATTACGAACATAAGCACCCCCTCCATCATCTTCATACCCCACTATGAGCCCTTCATCATTAAAAGCAAGTATATTATTATAGAGCTGTACACCGGAATGATTATTGACTGCGATTCCTCCCACGCAGTCTGTGATTATGTTATTTGCTATATAAACATCAGCGTCCCACCCGGCGATTGATATTCCACTGCCTCGATTTCCTGTTATGCGATTGTTAATAATTCGAGCATGGCGAACTCTATCCAGATCTATGGCTTCATCATCACAATAATAAAACTCACATCGTTCAACTAATAAATCACGTGTATCATTGAAATCGAGCATATCCTGGCTTTCACGATTTACCGGTCCATAAGCAAAATGACAGGATCTGATAATTGAGGTACTATTATGTGTTGCAACAACCTCTTCGGTGAAGTTCTCGAAATGCACGCGTTCCAAATGAATGGGCGTATCCCAGGCTTCAATCGCCCGCCAGGCATTCCGTAAACTGCTGTCGAAGACGTTCAACTGAGCGTTATGACACATTACAAGATAATATCCACCTGAAATGGCTGTGAAGCATAACCGTATCGGATCAGTAGGATGATCGGCATCTATGAAATGCCAGCTCCTCAATGGATCAAGCCGCATGAAGTGAATACTATCAGAACGCGTTCCAATTGCCGTGAGACCGCCTTCGATGGTTACATCCTGATCAGGTCCAATACCGACAACCACTCCTGATTCGATTGTCAGGACAGCGTCAGCCTCGATAGTCAACCCTTCCGGCAGGCGGTAGGGACTCCCTTCAACCGTCCAGGTTGTTGCCTCAACAATAGGATCCATTATAGTGGTTCCACGGAAAGCATTCTCCCGAACGGCAAAGGCTGAGTTATATGATAAACAAGATGTCCGTTTATTGTCAGCGCTTTTCGCTTCGACACGCCAATAGTATTGCCCCGGATCAATTTGATCATATAGTAAATATGGTGATTCAATATCAGTGATGTAAGAAACATCATCAGCAGGAAAGTTTGCGGAATGCGAAAGCGTAATCTTATACAATATATCAGAAACGTTAGGTACAGTAGTTGGATCCCAGGAAAAGAAAACGCCATCAGGTGTAACGACTGCCGAACGAAGGTCGAATGGTAGAGGATAATTTTCCATTTTATCAGCCATTCTCGCACCCCTGCCGGCGGTTATTTCCGGGAAAGCGCGTACAGCGTTGACAAATTGCTCAGTGCTGTATTGTTTTAAAGTATCTTCGTCAACTGCATCGTAAAGCAGATCCTCAAGTGTATCTACAAAAGTCCTGTAATAATCCTCCACAAATACACTATCAACCAGCCCGCATATATGATCGAAGATTATTTCGCGCATCTGCCAGTCACACCAACATCTCACGATGAGAATATTTGTGCCCATCATCCAATGACCGCATTCAAGGAAACCAGGCGTTCCATGATTATACCTGTAATAGAAAGTATAGTCCATATCCCACGGCAGCATCTGCCACTTTCCATCCTGATCGAGATTATGAATCAGGTAATAATTATGATAATATGTTGACGTATTGGCTATTATCCCGTTGACAGCTATGACCCGCGCCAGCTCCTGCCTGTTAAAATAGTGTTCTAATCCATCAAAGAATATTTCATCCGGTACATTTTCCAACCATTTAATCAATCTGTGAAGGTCATAAAAACCAGTTTCAACATTTGTTTTCTTTTCCCAGTTTCTTTCAAAGTCGTCAGTAGATCGCAGTAAACACCCATTTCCATCAGCTTTAAAGATTGTCGCATCTCTGGGAAAATCAGCTTGCACCAGATAATGCTCATCTATCTGCTCAACGTCGATATATAGTCCAATATACCTGTTATTTACATATAATCTAACAAACCATACATTTGAAGCTGGTAATCCGGCTTGATGGTAAAAGTCGTAGGCAAAAAACTCCCTGCAAAAACTCGAATCCGTCCATCCCGAAACCAGATTCATCTTATCTCGACCAAAGAATCGGTCATTGGCGTCAAAATTCAACTTGAATGATTTCTTCCGATAAGTGCGACTGCTCTCACCGCGCAATCGGAATCGAACATTATGCCTTACTTGATGATTATACTCGAATGAGCAATCAATCTCACGGGTCTCTTGAGGATGGTCTATTATGTATGTGAACTCATCCGGATCACAATCAATGTAGTATGATCGTAGTTCCAATGATTGAAGCGGATTTGATATCAGCAATAACAAGGTGAGTGCGACAATTACTACTTCAAAACCGCTATGTATTTTGGTTTTTAATTGAATTATCATCTTAAGTTCAGAGTTCAACCTTTAGGTTGTCTTAAATGTTTAGAGTTCAACCTTTAGGTTGTTTTTCCTTCCCAGACTGATGTAGTGAATATTGAGCCCAGCACACTAAAGTGCGAACTCTGAACTTAAAGTCTTAAACGCCTCAAAAGCAGTATTAACAGTCCTGTCAATGACATCATCACTATGCGCCAGCGAGATAAACCAGGCTTCATACCCGCTGGGAGGCAAATGAATACCTTGGTCAAGCATAGCATTGAAGAACTTACCGAATCTATTGTGATCCGCTTGAGAGGCATCGTTCATATTTCTAACAGGTTTATCGCAAAAGAAAAGCGTCAACATCGAACCGACACGCTGAACAATCACCGCAATATTTGCTTCTTTCGCTGCGGACATCAATCCCTTTTCGAGTTTCTTTGATATATCCTCGATATTATCATAAACATCCGATTTCAACAATTGAAGCGTCTTGAGACCGGCAGCCATTGCCAGTGGGTTACCGGAAAGTGTCCCAGCCTGATATACCGGTCCCTCCGGCGCAATCTGTGACATAAGTTCACGTCTGCCTCCATAAGCGCCAACAGGCAATCCACCACCTATTATCTTGCCGAACGTAGTCAGGTCAGGACTAACAACATAAATTTCCTGCGCGCCTCCCTCTGCCACTCGAAACCCTGTCATAACTTCGTCGAATATCAGGATACTGCTATACTTTGAACATAGATCACGCAGTCCTTCCAGAAAACCCTCTTGTGGCGGAATCACCCCCATATTGCCCGCCACCGGTTCAACGATAACAGCAGCTATTATGTCTCCCTCTAACCTGAAAAGCGCCTCAACAGAAGCAATATCGTTAAAACGAGCGATTCTTGTATCCTGGGCAGCGCCTTTTGTAACGCCGGGGCTGTCCGGTAAGCCTAATGTAGCAACCCCCGACCCCGCCTGGATCAGGAAGCTGTCGGAATGACCATGATAGCAGCCTGCGAACTTGACGATTACATCTCGTCCTGTAGTTGCCCGAGCCAACCGGATAGCGCTCATTGTTGCTTCAGTACCGGAGTTCACAAAACGGATCTTCTCAATTGATGGAATCCGTTTTATGATCTCTTCAGCAAGTTCAACCTCAGCCGGGCAAGGCATACCGTAGCTGGTTCCCTGTTTGGCTGCTCCTACAATAGCTTTCACCACTTCCGGATGTGAATGCCCAAGAATCATCGGTCCCCAGGATCCGATATAATCTATGTATTCCCGACCGTCAACATCGGTGAGTGTGCATCCTTTGGCTTTAACGATAAACTTAGGCGTACCGCCAACCGCCCCAAACGCCCTAACCGGTGAATTAACACCACCGGGCAGCGTCTTTTGAGCGCGACTAAAAAGTAATTGTGATTTGTTCATATCAGTAGATGCGATACTCTTGTTACGTAACATTATTATCCGCAGATTACGCAGATTTTTAAAGCCGATTCTATATTCATAATTCTATTGGAATCCTTCCCCTTTTGTCATTCCCGCGAAGGCGGGAATCCAGTTTGAAGAGCTTTAAATACTTGAAAACTCTGGATTCCCGCCTTCGCGGGAATGACAAGATGAGAAGCATAATCTGCGGTTAAGAATTCAACCACTCCGCCACTTCCGAAGCGTAATAGGTTAAAATGAAATCCGCTCCGGCACGCTTAAACGCAGTGAGCGTTTCCATTATAATCGCTTTTCTATCAATCCAACCGTTGCGCGCTGCGGCTTCAATCATAGCATACTCACCCGACACCTGAAATGATGCTGTAACTCTGCTGAATGCCTGTTTAACTGAGGCAAGCACATCAAGATAAGCAACTCCGGGTTTGACCATAATTATATCAGCGCCTTCCTCGATATCCAACTCAACTTCTCGCAATGCTTCTTGAATGTTTGCCGGATCCATCTGGTAGCCTTTCCGGTTCCCGAACTGGGGAGCAGAATCCACAGCCTCACGGAAAGGACCATAATAGGCAGAAGCGTATTTTACAGCATAAGAAAGTATGGCAATATCAATAAACCCATTCGCATCAAGAGCTTCGCGTATCGCTTCAACCCTGCCATCCATCATATCTGAAGGAGCCACGATATCAGCTCCGGCGCGCGCCTGGCTGACAGCGGTTTCTGCCAGTAATTCAAGCGTTGAATCGTTGTCTACTTCACCGTCTTTTATCATTCCACAGTGTCCATGGCTGGTATATTCACAGAGGCAGACGTCAGTGATTACTAAAAGATCGGGAACTGTGTTTTTTATAGCTTGCACTGCTCGCTGGACAATACCGTCTTCAGCATAAGCTCCGCTGCCTTGCGAATCCTTACCTTCAGGGATACCGAACAGAATTATTGCCGACAAACCAAGTGAATGGATACGAACTGCTTCCTTCACTACCTGATCTACCGATAAATGGTATTGACCAGGCATACTACTGATTTCAGTACGCACATCTTCCCTTGGAACGACGAATAAAGGTTGAACGAGGTCATAAACATTAAGATGCGTTTCTCTGACCAGATTTCTAAGCGCTTCACTTCTGCGTAATCGACGGGGACGTTCTATTGGAAATGACATCTTTAATTCTTCTCTGTTTTTTCTGCGTTCTCAGCAGTGAAAAATCCTGCTTCTAAAGTAAAATAAACAAAAACAGGGATGGAAATCAACCCATCCCTGTATTGAAGCTTAAATAAAACACCTAATGAAGGTTTTAGGCATAACGTCGAAAAAATGGTTTTTTCGATGCGATTTCCTAAATGACTCTATTGTTTAAAGCGCTTCAGCTTATTAAGGCTCTGTAGATGTATCACTTTCACTACTCTCCGGAGCGCCACCACCAAGGCGTTCAGCGTTTTTCTTCGCTGATTTAGCGCGAACGATGCAGAATTGTGCTTGTTTAAAAGCGTCCTTATACCTGCCTTGCTCGCTCAGCATTTTCGCTTCCTGCAACAGTTTCTGAGCTTTATCCAGTAACTTTGGTGAAAGATCCTCTGCACCGGATGCTACCGCTGCTTTAATTGCGTCCTCAGCATCCATAACGGCATCGTCCGGAGGTCCCTCGCAAGCTGAGAAAAGCAAACTGGCAACAAATGCAACCAGGATTAATGATAAAATGGAACTAAACTTCATAATTCCTCTCCATTGTTTATAGATGAATTAATTATTATTTTTGTCTAAATTTAATATTTCAGAGAAATAGTAAGGATTTTTTTGTGCATTGTCAAGACTTAAAGAATACATTTATCATTAATGTTATCCTTTCAAGAAAAATATTGGAATTCTATGTAATATTGTCTTATCTTTTCAAGAAAGCTTATTAAAAGATGAACCAAGCTAATAACAGCCAAACCACTTATTAATGGAAAAATAGTCAAATGTATCGGAGTGAGCAAGTCTTGCTTGCGCATGCCGAAGCAAGCTTCAGCACTCCGGTTCATAAAACAGGATTATTCAATGACACCAATTAAACACCACCAATCCAATCCGGATTATTTAGTAGAATATGGCGAAATCGACATCCCCAATGATAAATTTTTGGGGACAGGTAGTTTCACTATGTTATTGAAACCTAATGCAATAAACATCAATAGCATTATTTCAAGTCAGATGGTTAACGTCCCTGTTTTTCAGATATCTCTGAATATCAATTTGAATGAAAGCATAGTATCCGTTCTACTTGGTAAAGCAGACGGATCAGATCCCTTGTCAAGAAAGGAATTCTTACTTCCCAAAGATATTGATGGAAAACCGTCACATAAATTCATAGCTAATTTTGTTGATTGGCAGATAACATCCTTAGAACTGGATGGAATCCCTTTATTTTCACAAAACCCCGAAGAAGTAAACCGTGAATAGCCACTGACGTCAGCCGATGGAGGAGGTATCATTACACCAACCAACCCCTAAGATGTTGAATAAACAGGGAATTACGGGGACAGTATACCTGTTTTTATAAGTAATTTTAGAAAGACCAACTGTCTATAGAAAAACAGGTATACTGTCACCATATTTCGTTGAGGATTTGCAATTTGATTCGGTGGGTTTCATCCGTCGCCATTCACATTCATTCCCTGTGGAAATGCTTTCCGTCAAATGAACCACTTCCAACTTCCTATCCAATATTATAATCTATTATTCTCTACAATGTGATATAGAGCACATCAATACCGTTTATTGCGCCTTATATTTAATAGAATTATGCTGTAAACAGCAAGCCTGATTTGTTATATTTTCAAACTCGTTGTGTCATGTGTAGACTTGACACAACATTAGTCTCTTCAAATCAAATGCTTTTATTTGTTGATTTTAACATTAATAGTATGTATATTTAACATTGGTAAAAAGCAAATGAGTATTTTCTATTCATTTCGTTTGTAGTGTCAGATGTTAACACCTGACACTACGAGGTTTTCACAAAATTCAAACAACCCGCTGTCAGATGCTGTCTTCTAACAGCAGTGTTTGTTATTCCTGTTCTCTGCTGTCAGACGAAGGCATCTGCCGACAGAGTATTACGAATTTTGTAAAAACCTCCGTTATTTAGTAATTATCGTTTTACGATAACCTTTCACAAGTTTAAAAAGCTCTTCGGATCAGATAATCAAAGTTTTGCACAGGTGCCCAAATGAAACGCTTCTCAATCGTACTCTTTCTTCTTGCATTCACACAATTAATTTTGGTAAACTCCGTATTCGGCGATCACTTTGAAGTCGCCAACGATCAGGGTCAAGATCATTCTCTCCTGATATACGCAGCCGAAATTAACGATAACCCTCTCGAAGACGACGACGAAATCGCCGCATTCACACCTTCGGATATATGCGCAGGAGCGCTTGTCATCGAAGGCGATGCCCCCTATGGTATGGCGTTATGGAGTGATGTCCCCGGTACAGATGAATTGGACGGCTTCCTGACCAATGAAGCATTAACATTTAAAATCTGGGATGCTTCCGCAGGTCGCGAATATGACGCCCACACACAATACCTTGATGGTCCCAGGACCTTCCAACGTGGTGAAATAACACGCATCACCAGAATTTTCTGGTACAGTGGTGATGTTCCAGTTATTCTGACTTCCACAAACAGTATCGAATTCGGTGAGGTCGGTGTTGATATACCGCTTAATGAAACACTGACTGTCGAAAACATCGGCTTCGGTGAATTACGAGTTAGTAGCGTGACTTTTGACGGTGATGACGTATTCGAAACTGATTACGATCTGGACGACCTGCGGCTCGATCCGGGCGAATCCTACGATTTTACCGTTACCTTTACACCCGATGAAGCCGGTGAATTCAATGGGACGCTTACTATCAGCAGCAACGATCCTAACAACGAAGAGTTCACCATTGACATCACAGGTACAGGAATAAACGACCCGGAACCTGATATTTCCCTTTCCGAACCTGAACACGACTATGATGAATTCCCAATTGGTTATGCTGATGAATGGAAGCTTTGCATAACCAACGATGGAACCTCTAACCTTACCATCCAGAATATAGAGATTGATGACGATGTCTTCAGTCATAATTGGGACGGTGAGGAGTTTGAGATTGCGCCGCGTGAAACCTACCGTTTAACCGTTTTATTTACTCCGGAAGATGAGAACAATTACGAAGGTGATTTAATAATTTCATCTGATGATCCTGATGAAAGAAACGTAACCGTTCCACTTCGCGGCATCGGAATTGAGCATACCGGACATTTTGTCATCTTTCCTCGTCAGGAAAGTAATCATCCGTTGATTCTCAATGAAGTCAGACTGGATGACGAACCACTTGATTACGGTGATGAGATCGGCGTGATTACCGAGGACGGCTGGTGCGGTGGCGCTACAATTATCACTAACGACATTGATCCTGCCGATCAAATTGGTGTCACCACCTATAGTGATGATCCCGGTACCGGACGTGTTGAAGGCTTTAACGAAGGCGAAGGCTTTACCTTTCGTTATTGGGATATCTCGGCAGGTGTTGAAATAACAGCTGATACGACATGGATATTCGGTCCAAAGCGATTTGATCCTACGGCATTTAGCGTCCTGATGCTTTTCGCCGATAGTCCACTCGTTCCCCGTATCAGTGTCGCACCACTCAATATTGACTTTGGTGATGTTTACGCTAACCGCACGCCTGAGGCTGAAATCACGGTTGCTAATCAAGGTAGTGGCACACTTACGGTGTCAAGTATTGAATTGGAAATAACCCAGGGTGATGATAATTTCGAAATTAATCAAGACATGGGATTTGTGTTAGAACCAGATGGAATCCAGATTATTACCCTCGAATTCATCCCCCAGGCAGTCCGTGACTATAGCGCCGAAATACGAATAAGTTCTGATTGCCCGCATAATGAGCTGGTAACCGTCCATGCAATTGGCAGCGGTCTTGAACCACCCCAGACGGTTGACGTCAACGAAAACCCGCACGACTTTGGCTCAGTGGAGGTTGACGATCAGGCAACCTGGGATATGATCATAACTAATACCGGCTGGTCAGACCTGATAATTGACCGCGTTGAATCCAGCGATGATGCCTTTGAAACGGGCTTCCCCAACGATCCTGTCAGACTTGAACGCGATGAAAGCACTACCGTAGAAGTAACTTTCGCACCGGATCAAAATGGTGACTTTCAGGGTATATTAACCATCTTTTCCAATGATCCCGAAAACGACGGTGAGTTCGAAGTTACTTTGATCGGTCGCGGTGCTGCAGAACCGATTATGACCATTGATCCGGATAGACTTAACTACGGAACCGTCACTGTCTATGAAGCGCTGGCGCGTCGACTTACAATCAGGAATTCAGGCAATGCCGATCTGATTGTGTCTGATATTTCAATTAATGGTCAATATTTCCAGATTAACTTTGACGCTGATTTAACCATTGAACCGGATAACAGTGCAATCGTTCCTGTCTATTTTGCACCACTGCAGAGTGGCAATTTCAACGGTACTGTTACTGTCCAATCGAACGATCCTGAAAATGCCGAGATTGACATTCCACTTAACGGCATAGGCGCTCTACCGCCACAAGACATTCTTCTTAAATATGTTGACGAAGAAGAACCAGATCTCGGATTTGATATTCACGACATTGACGCTGATTTCGACTTTGCCAAACACGCCGTAGCGGTTGACTTAGATGATGATGGCGACGTTGACGTCATAGGCGCGGCGCATGGCGCCAACGAAATTGCCTGGTGGGAGAACAACGGCAATCAGGAATTCGATAAACATACTATCGACAACGATTATGGCGGCGCTTTCTGGGTGCATGCTGCTGATGTTGACCTCGATGGAGATATGGATATATTAGCCGCCGGTGAGAGTGCAGATAAAATCTCCTGGTGGGAGAATGATGGCGATCAGGGCTTTGATGAGCATATTATTGAGCAGAATTTCGACGGCACGTCCGTCCACGCCCTGGATATGGACGACGACCTCGACATTGATATTGTAGCCTCTTCCAGCAATGACGCTCTGATATGGTGGTGGGAAAATGACGGTATTTCGGGTTTCACGCAACACAGTGTCACCGAAAATTTTGGTGGAGCACAGAGCGTTTTCCCGATTGACCTTGATGAGGACGGAGACATTGATGTCGTCGCTGCCGGTGAAACCGCCAACCAAATAGTCTGGTGCGATAACAACGGTAATCAGAATTTCACGCGCCGCACAATAGTCAACGGATACGTCGGCGCCGCTTCCGTCTATGTGATAGACCTCGACGATGACGGTGATCTGGACGTCCTCGGCACAGCCTGGCGCGATAACGAAGTCACCTGGTTTGAGAACAATGGCAGTGAAAACTTCAATCCTCAAACCCTCATTGATGACTTCGCAATTCCATTGTTTGTATCGGCAAACGACATTGATGACGATGGAGATGTTGACATTACTGCTTCAGCTTACAACGCTGATCTGGTTATCTTACTCGAAAACGATGGCGATGAAGAATTTACCTCGCACAACATATCGCAAGGCTTCGCCAGGCCGACATCGGTCAGTTCTTATGACATTGACAGCGATGGCTACATCGACATACTTGGTACATCGTCTACCGACCGCGTTTCTTGGTGGGAGAATCAATATTTGGTCGAACATGACTTTGGCGCAATTGAAGTGGATCAAACCCTCAATTGGACGTTCATCATTACTAATGTCGGAGAGGAACCTCTTGATATTAACAGCCTGACTTTCGATCCGGACGTGTTCGACTCGGAATATGAAGGTGACGAGATTGATCCGGGTGAAGAACGTCAGGTCGAAATAACATTCACACCTACCAATGCTCAAGGATACAACGGCACACTTACTATCGCTTCCGGTGATCCGGATGAAGACGAGGTAACTATCTCCCTTATTGGAACGGGTGGTCAAGCCAACCGCGAGCCCATAATTCCAATCCCGATCCCCGACATCTTTCTACCTGAGGACTTCATCGCATATATTGTTGCTGATCTTGACACCATTTTCGACGATCCGGATGGTGATGATTTGACATATAGCGTAGAGAGTAGTAACGAGAACTTCACCACTGAAATTATTGATGATACCCAGTTGCGTTTCGATAGCGTTCAGGATTGGTATGGTCAGTTAATTGTAACCGTTACCGCTGATGATGGTCATAACGAAGACCGTGATGATCAGGCTATCAGACGGTTGAGAATTGTCAGGTCGGGAAGTTCCGATAGAGGATTATCCGCCACACATAATTTGAACGACAGGAATGTGGGTCCCACCCGAACAGGATTTAATCAACCTCGTCGTGACACCGATCACGATGTAGACGTCGAAGTTATTCCGCAGAATGACCAGCCGGTCTGGACTGATTTCCCGCGCAACCTTATTGAAGCGAACGAAGGAGACCGGATCCAGTTCAGCGTGGAAGGAATGGACGTTGACGGAGATGAACTGACAATTACAGATGAAATCCCTGAAGGCGCCAATTTCACCGACAATGATGACGGTTCAGGTGATTTCGACTGGCAGACCGGTTTTAACGATACAGGCAATCACACCGTTACACTGGTTCTTTCCGATGGTGCTTTAGACAGTACTATCAATATCGAGATATCAATAGGAGACGTCAACCGTCGACCGGTGTGGGATAACGTCCCACAAACTGCCAATGTTAACGAGGGAGAGCAGCTAATCTTCAACGTACTGGCAACCGATCCCGATCCGGATGATGATATAACCATCGCGGACGCTTCGGATGATTTGCCTGAAGGGTGGGACTTCACTGATAACGGTGAAGGCGCCGGCAGCTTTGACTATACACCTGGATACGATGACGCTGGTGAATATACATTGACACTGACGGCTTCCGATGGAGCTCTCGATGCAGTAGCAAATGTAATTATAACGGTCATAGATGTAAACCGCGAACCTGTCTGGGACGAAGTCCCGAGGGATCCTGATGTATACGAAGGCGCTTTCATTGACTTCACCCTATCCGGCAGCGATCCCGATAATGATGACAATTTGACTATCGAATTCAGCACTCCGAACATACAGGGAGACGACCATTTCTCCGATCTCGGCGGCGGCAACTGCCGTTTCACCTGGCAGACTAACCACAACGATGCAGGTAACTACCGCGCTGAATTTATAATTAGTGATGGCACAGACAACGATATTGCCGTGGTAAACATAACCGTTAACAACGACAACCGTCCGCCGGTATGGGATGAGATTCCGGATAATATTAATGTTGATGAAAACGAACCGGTCATAATCGATATGGCAGGAAGCGACATCGACGAAGAGGATCTGGAAATTACCTGGGAGAGTACTGGTGGAACCGAAATTCCTCGTGATGACGTAGATTTCACCGATAACGGTAATGGAACAGGATCGTTTACCTGGCAGACAGATTATGGTGATGAAGGTAATTATACCGCAACCTTTACCATCTCCGACGACGATTTAAGCGATGTGCATGATGTAATTATCACTGTCGGTCGAGTCAATCGTCCACCTGGGTGGACTGAATTCCCTGGTCCGGTAACGGTTGATGAAAACGCCCATATCGAATTTAATCTGGCGGGTGAAGACCCTGAGGGTGACGATGTATCGTTTGCATACCGTTCGAATGATATTCCCGATGATGATCAAGTCAACTTTACTGATAACGGCAACGGCACAGCGTCGTTCTCCTGGCAAACAGATTATGTAAGTTCCGGTGATTATACCGCTACATTTACCCTTTCTGATGGTGAACACAACGTTGACCGCGATTTGAGTATTACAATCATTAATGTCAATCGCTCTCCGGTTTGGGGAGAAGTTCTGGAAGACACGACGGTTAACGAAAGTACTTTATTAGAATTCACCCTCACCGGCAGCGACCTTGATGAAGATGATAATCTGACCATCCAATGGGAAAGCACGGGTGAGACCGACATTCCCGTCGGTCAAGTAGACTTCACCGACAACCGTGACGGCAGTTGTAGTTTTGCCTGGGATGTAACTTATGATGACGCCGGTCAATACACCGCAACCTTCACACTGTTCGATGGGCACGATAATGCCGTTGCTAATGTAAATATCACTGTCAACGACGTAAACCGCCCTCCAAATCCTATTGTCCCTGATCCGATTAGCGTAACCGAAGGAACACTCATCGAGTTCACCGTTGAAGCGAACGATCCCGACAACGATGATTGCGACATCACATACTCATCCAATGACCTGCCGGATGAAGCCAACTTCAACGACAACCACGATAATACCGGAAGTTTCTCATGGGAGACCGGTTTCGAGAACGCCGGAAATTATCTGGCAACCTTTGAAGTCGCTGATGGTGAGTTCGTAATCGAAGTAAACGTTCAGATCGAAGTAACTGACGTCAATCGTCCACCGATCTGGGATATTTGCCCTGTTGAGGTCACCGAAAATGAAAACGTTTTAATTCAATATACTGTTATCGGTCACGATCCTGATGGTGGAGACGTTACAATTGTAACGTCTGATGAATTACCGGAGGACTTTGAATTCACAGACCTTGGCAATGACAGCGGTGAAGTCACGTGGCAGACCGATTTCAATGACGTTGGGGAATACATCGTCACTTTTACACTGTCAGATGGTGTTAACGAAGTGCCTCGTGATTGCCGGTACATTATTAACAATGCAAATCGTCAACCGATCTGGGAAGAAATACTGGATGTCCAGGTTGAAGAAGGCGCCCTCGTCCAATTCGATATGTCCGGCAGCGACCCCGATGAAGAGAATCTTACCATTACCTACCGTTCTGACGATCTGCCCGGATCCGAACAACTCACCGATAATGGAGGCGGTTCCGGATCTTTCCGTTGGCAAACCGACTATGAAGATGAAGGCAACTACACGGTTGCATTTGTTCTTTCTGATGGTGATTTGGAAGCCGTTGAGTACGTCCAGATCACGGTAGGCGATGTTAACCGCCCGCCACGCTGGGACGATGTGCCCATTGAGACTGTCTACGGTGATGAGGCAAGCGTTATCGAATTTACCGTTCACGGCAGCGACCCGGACGACGAAGACGTATCCATTACTTGGCGCAGTACAGGTGGGACCGACATTCCTGGCGGTCAAGTTGACTTTACCGACGACGGTGAAGGCAACGGCAGCTTCAGTTGGCAGACCACTTACGATGATGAAGGCAGCTACACCGCTACCTTCACAATCTCCGACGACATAAGCAACGTTCCTGTGGATGTCTCCATAGAAGTGAGAGGTGTGAATCGTCCACCCGTTTGGGAAGACGTTCCCGATGAAGACCCAATTGTCAGTGATGAAGACGAACCTATCAATTTCACTATCGAGGGCAGCGACCCGGATGGCAACCCGCTACGGATTGCTTACAGATCAGATGATATTCCCGAAGAAGCCCAATTCAACGACCACGACGATGGAACGGGAACATTTGAATGGACGCCGAGCTATGACGATGCCGGCAACTACACCGCCATCTTCGACCTTACTGATGACGATTTTCACGTTGAAACCCAGGTGTACTTTGAAATTAACGACGTCAACCGCGCTCCAATCTGGGATGACATACCGGAAGAAATAATTGTCGACGAAGAAGAACTTGTTGAGTTTGATTTCACCGGTTACGATCCTGATGGTAATGATGATGACTTAACCATTAACTACGATCGGGATGGAGTACCGGATAATCCTGATTTCGTTGAATTCGTTGACAGGGGTAACGGCAATGGTTCTTTTCGCTGGCAGTTGGGTTATGATGACGAAGGCATATTCACGCCGACCTTCACTATTACCGATGGCAACCTAAGCACAGATGCCGTAGTCACCATTCGCGTCGGCAACGTCAACCGCCGTCCGTCCTGGATCGAAATCCCCGATGAAGACGAGGTTGACGAGGGAGTACAATTGCGCATCAATCTGGTTGCCGATGATCCGGATGAAGATGAGCTGACCTTCTCATACAACGTAAACGACCTGCCCGGCGGACCGGAAATCGCCGAGCACGGCGACAACACCGCCACCTTCACCTGGACGCCTGACTACGATAGTGCCGGTGAATATGATGTTACTTTTATGATTTCAGATGGGGAATTCAACATACCTCACGTTATCACCATTACGGTAAACGATGCCAACCGACCGCCACGGTGGACTGATGACGTACCAGAGAGCATCAGCAATGAAGAAGGTGAACTTGTAGAGTTTACCGTCGTCGGTGAGGACCTGGATAACGACGATCTGAATATAGTATATAGTTCTCGCGATCTTCCTGAAAACGCTAGATTTACATACCTCGGCTTCGGAGCCGGCAGGTTATCCTGGCAAACAAATTATGATGATGAGGGTGAATACACCGCAACCTTCACACTCTCCGATGGGCAGCACGAGGTTGATGTAGACGTTCCCATCTCAATCAGCGATGTAAACGTCCCACCATACTGGTTTAGCTATCCGGACCTGGCAGAAGTGAATGAGAACGAACCCATACTGTTCTTCATCGAAGGCAGGGATGTAGACAATGACGATTTGACTATCACATACGACGGACGGACAGGAAATTCTGTCCTACCCGATGACGTTGAATTTACCGATGAAGGCAGCGGGCACGGCACTTTCAGATGGCAGACCGATCACTTTAGCGCCGGGGAATATGTCGCCGCCTTCACACTTTCCGACGGTGTTGACAGTGTCTCCATAGACGTTGATGTTATTGTCATCAACCTCAACCGCGCACCCGTCTGGACGGATGATATACCGTCTGCTGTGCACATCGATAACGCCGGTGATCTGATCGAGTTTGATATAACTGGTACAGATCCCGATGAAGATGATTTGGATATTGTGTTCACTTCAGACGATCTACCCCAGGAAGCGGGATTCACTTATCACGGAAACGGTAATGGAACATTCTCATGGCGTACGGAAGAAGAGGACGACGATCAATCTTTCACTGCAACCTTTACGCTCTCCGATGGAGTCGAAGAGGTAGCTCACGTTGTATATATCACTATCGGAGATGTAAATCAACCTCCTGTTTGGGAAGAAGTAACGAATAGAATTGAGGTTGATGAGTCCGATGCAATCAATTTCACCGTTATTGGCAGAGATCCCGAAGAGGACGTTCTGCGCATAACCTTCAGCCATAACGGCTTGCCCGACGAAGCGAGCTTTGTCGACAACGAGAACGGCACCGGAACGTTCACATGGGAGACGACCTATTACGATGCCCGTATTTACGATCTCGTTTTCACACTTTCCGATGGAGAATTCCTGGTTGACGCCAATGTCCGCATCGTGGTTAACAACGTCAGCCGTGCTCCGGAATGGTATGACGTACCCGAAGATATTGAAGTGAACGAGGGTGTATCAATTGAATTCCCGGTACGAGGCCGAGATGCTGACAACGATAACCTAAGGATCATCCTCGACAGGCATAACCTGCCCAATGCAGCCGAATTCAACGTAATAGGCAACGGCTGGGGCATCTTCTCCTGGCAGACGGGCTTCGATGACGCCGATGATTATTCAGTCACCTTCACACTGTCGGATGGTGAAACTGATGTGGACACAACGGTCAACATTACAATAAACGATTATAACCGCCCACCGGTATGGGAAGACGTCCCAGGTGATATTGGTGTTGATGAAGAGGAAGAGATTCGATTCAATGTCGAAGGATACGATCTCGATAATGATAATCTGACAATAATCTATAATGGACAGACTGGTGATAATGTCCTACCCGATGAAGTTGACTTCACAGACCTCGGAAATGGAGCAGCCGAATTTGTCTGGCAAACAACCGATAGCGATGCCGGATCATACACTGCGCTCTTCACAATTTCCGATGGAAACTCGGATGTTGATTCGTCAGTAAATATAACCGTAATCAGCATTAACAGCGCCCCTCGCTGGATTAATCCGCCCGAGAGCGAATCGGTTGACGAAGGAGAAGAACTATCTTTCACTATCCGAGCCGTTGATGATGAAGGCGATCCATTAGACCTAATAGCATCCTCTGGTGACCTGCCAGGCGGCTGGGGATTTACTGATAACGGGAATAATACCGTAACATTCATTTGGACACCTGAATATAGCCATTCAGGCAATTACACCGTCCGATTTACCGCATCCGATGAAGAATACAATGTCAACACCGATGTCGAGATAATAGTCGTTAACGTAAACCGTATGCCTGAATGGGTTAACCCACCCGAAACGGTTGAAGCGAATGAAGGTGAGGTGGTTCAATTCACAATGGTCGGCAACGATCCTGACGGTGATGTCATCAGCATGGCAATGAACCGCAACGACTTACCACGCGACGCTAGTTTCCAGGATCACGATGACGGCACAGGAACACTCACCTGGCAGACAACTTACGATGATGCCGGTACGTATACCCCTACCTTCATCGTTACCGACCGAATATTCTTCGTCAATACTGATGTAGAGGTTATTATCCACAACGTAAACCGTGCTCCAGATTGGATTGATCCACCCGATTCTGCACGTGTAGATGAAGGTGAGCTGTTGGAATTTACTTTGGAAGCAACCGATCCTGATAACGATGACATCATTATAACCTTCGACGAACGCAGCTTACCCGAAGATGCGAATTTCACCGACAATGAAAATGGAACCGGTGTCTTCTCCTGGCGTCCATCCTTTGACGATGCAGGTTTATACTCAGCCATATTCGTACTTTCCGATGGCGCCGAAGACTTGAATCTCGAAATTGCCCTCCGTGTAAGCGATGTAAATCGAGCTCCCGTGTGGGATGAATATCCAAATCCCGTTACAGTTGACGAACCGGAGCACATCAGTTTTGTAGTATCCGGTTCAGATCCGGATGGTGATGACCTGACGATTCAATTCGATAGAGACGGTTTCCCCGAAGCTGCTCAATTCACCGACGTAGGCAATGGTGGTGGTGTCTTTAGTTGGTATACTACTTACGATGATGCCGGAGATTACACAGCCTCCTTCTCCCTGTCCGATGATGAGTTCAATGTTGTACTTGAAATAGATATTACCATAAACGATATAAATCCTCCTCCCTATTGGGCATACACACCTGATCCCATAACAGTTGACGAGAATTCGCTGATTGAGTTTATGGTTTATGCTGATGATCTCGAAGACGAAGACCTGACCATCACCTGGACAAGTACAGGTGAGGATGAAATACCTCAGGACGTAATACAGTTTAATGATCTGGAAGATGGCTCTGCATCCTTTGTCTGGCAGACCAACTACGATGATGCTGGACGGTACACCGCCACTTTTACCGTTTCAGATGGTGAGAATGACGTTGACGCCGATGTTGACATAATCATAAACGATATCAACCAACCTCCGATCTGGATTGACGTCCCGGATACAGTTGAAGACGTCGAACGGGAAATTATTACCTTTAACGTGCGCGCTGACGATCTTGATGGTGATGACGTAACGCTTACTATCGACAGTGAGGACCTGCCCGATGATATCGAATTCACCGACCACGGCGGCGGACGCGGTACGTTCTACTGGGAAACCGGTTATAACGATGCCGGTGAATATACAATACCATTCATCGCTTCGGACGATCGGTATAACGTTGAAGTTCAAGTTCTGGTCATAGTGAACAATCTGAACCGTGAACCTTCCTGGTATCTTATCCCCAATGAAATGGAGTCTGATGAGAATGAAATAATCCGCTTCGGAATGATAGGCAATGATCCGGATGGCAACCACGAACTGACAATCTCAATGTTAGCGAACGACATGCCTGATGATGCGGTGTTATTCGACAGCAGCAACGGGCGCGCCAGCTTCACCTGGACACCAGGTTACGAAGACGCCGGTGAATATCACCCCGTCTTTGTCCTCTCAGACGGTGAGTTCATTATTGAGTCTGATGTCCTCATAACCGTTTACGACGTCAATCGTCCACCGGTATGGACACAGGTTCCTGAAAACGTTGAAATCAACGAAGCTGCCCGGTTATTTGTAACGGTAGTTGGAATCGATCCCGATTATGACGATCTTGCCATAACCTGGGAAAGCATAGGTGAGACCGACATTCCTGTCGGTCAAGTTGAATTCACAGATCACGAAGATGGTTCAGCAACTCTCGATTGGTTGACATCCTATGCAGACGCCGGTGATTATACAGCTCAGTTTACTATTAGCGATGGTGAACTTGAAGTCACTACTGAGGTTACTATCACGGTTATTGATGTAAATACTGCGCCTATATGGGTTGATGTACCGGATAATATCCCGGTTGATGAGGGAGATTTGGTCGCATTCAACCTTGTCGGACGCGATCCTCAAGGCGATGATCTGACTATTGAATACAGTTCGGATGACCTGCCGGAAGCGGTTGAATTCACCGATAATGACGACGGCAACGCTGCATTCTCCTGGCAGACATCTTTTGCCGATGCCGGTATGTACTCAGGCTTATTTACTTTAAGCGACGGTGTATACGATGTACTATTTACCGTATTGATCAACGTCGGTGATGTAAGTGTAGAACCCGTATGGGACGTTATGCCTGATGTCGTCGAGGTTGATGAGATGCAAATGGTTGCCTTCCAGGTTGTCGGCAGCGATCCGGACGGTGACGAATTGACAATTGTATACTATTCATACTTCCTGCCTGATGACATCGAATTCCACAATCAAGGCGACCGCGGCGCTTTTATCTGGCAGACCGGTTATGACGATGCAGGCGTCTACACTCCGCACTTCGTCCTCTCCGATGGCTGGTTCAACGTTGATGAGGAAGTCCGCATCATAGTTAACAACTTTAATCGAGCGCCTGTGTGGGATGATATGCCCGATGATTTAGGATGTGATGAGGGTGAACTGATCGAATTTACAGTCTCTGCAACCGATCCAGACGGTGATGAATTAACTTTGGAAATGAGTTCCGATGACCTGCCACAGGAAGTCGGTTTTACCGACAATGGCGATGGAAACGGAACTGTAATCTGGCAAACCGATATAAACGATGCCGGTGAATATGGAGTCACATTCAGCGCTTCGGATGCAGAATTCACGACCGATATTGGTGTTTTAATAACTATTACCAATCAAAATCGAGCGCCTGTTTGGACGGATTATCCGGAAGATCAAAGGATTACCGGATACATCGATCAGGACGTCACTGTCTTGCTGTCAGTTGAAGACCCTGATGGTGATGATATCATCGTCACTTGGGAATACATTGGTGAACACCCCGGTAACCCTGATACCGACCTGTCGGTTGATGGCGGCAATGTACAATTTACACTAAACGCCAATCGTTTTGAATTCGGTGAATACACTGTTCAATTCCTGGTTACCGACGGTAATGTAGACGTTCCGCTTGAGATAGTAATTGACGTTCTATCCAACCACTTCATCTATCAAACCCCAGGCAGGTCGCACGAGTTGCGCATCACCAGCCTGGAACACTTTGGCGACGTCTTCGGGCGGGACGAACCTAACGTACTCGATGAAATCGGCGTTCTTACGCCTGAAGGCGTACCAGCCGGAGCGTTCAGATTCGGTGAGGATTTCGAGATGCCCATTACCATTTTAGCGTGGGGCGATAACTTGAACACCGATGAGGTCGAAGGCTTCACGACTAATGAGCCCTTTGCATTCGTTTACTGGGACTACGAAGCGGGTAATGAAAATGAGCTTAATATGAACTTTGCTGCTGGTGATGAGCGCTGGCGTCCGGGTGGATTCTCACTGATAGAACTTTCCATCGGTCCCGAACTAACCGCCTTGAACGATCCGGTTGATTTCGGTCCGTGTGCTGTCAACGACAGTACATCGCAAAGCATCAGATTCAGAAATACCGGGACAGTTGTCATTGACAGGTTATCCTTCCTTATAGACGGTAATGGTTTCATCGTAGACAACAGCCCGAGGGATGTTTACCCCGACGACATTGTTGACGTAGAAGTTACATTCCAACCTGACCGACCCGAACATTATTCTGCCGTCCTGCACGCTCGTGCTGATTTCGTTGACCTGGAAACCGTTGACCTGACTGGTGAAGGTATCCGGATGGGTCATTTCCGCTATGAAATAACGGAAGAATATCACCGTATCGGCGTACTTCAAGCCTATCTGGAGAATAATCCCCTCCAAGCCAATGATGAAATCGGTATATTCACGCAAGACACTTCATGTGCAGGAGCGGTATTCATAACAGGAAACCCGCCTTATGAAATTTATGCATGGGGGGACATACCCGATGATAGAGGTATCAACGGATTTGTACAGGATGAACCTTTCATATTCGCATATTATGACAGCAGCGCACAGGAAGTGATCTACCCGAATATAAATTACCGCGTCGGTCCTGAAGAATGGGCGTCTGATGAATACTCCGCGGTAGTATTAACCACGCTCGACCGTCATTTCCATCCGATAGTCACCGATTTGGGTCACCAAATAACCATAGAAGCAGTTGACTTCTTTGGAGAAGGGATGTTTGAAGGAAGCGAGATTGCAGCGATTACACCACGTGGAGATGTTGCTGGTAGCGGTGGATACACATTCGATATGCCGCGCTCCGAATTCTTCGCTTATGGTGACAACCCGGAAACACGCGATTTTATCGAAGGTTTCCTCCCACGTGAATACATCTACTTCCGTTTATGGGACGTCGAAACCGATCAAGAATATCCTGCACGGGCGGAATGGGAAGAAGGTCCGAACCGCTGGGAAGAAAATGGCGAGAGTAGATTGAGACTCACCGCTATCCGTGATAACAGCGCACCGACTTTCACACCAATTGACGACATATCGTTACGCGAGGGTGAAGAATTCACACAATTCCTGATCGCAACGGACGGTGATGATGATCCTATAAGTCTTTCGCTCATCGGTATGAACCTGCCACAAGGAACGTTCTTTAATGACCTTGGAAACGGACGAGCCCTGTTCAGTTGGACTCCGGCATATAACCAGCAAGGTCGCTACACTGCCCTCTTCAGAGCCTACGACGGCATAGTACAGACGCTGTTAGAGGTTGATATTCGCGTAGAGAACACCAACCGTCCTCCTGTAATTGGCGTGATAGAGAACATCGAAATAAATGAAGGTGAACGGTTACTGTTAGAAATGGAAGCAAACGACCCAGACAACGATCCGATCGTATTCTCATCCAACAATCTTCCTCCCGGCGCACGAATATCCGGCTCTATCCTGCGCTGGACGCCCGATTACGATCAAGCAGATGATTACCTGATTGCAATTCGCGCTACTGACTTCGGTCAACCACCGATGCACGAAGATACCGAGATCAATATCACGGTTCACAACGTAAACCAAGCGCCGATCTGGGAAACTATCAACGGCAGAGAAATCGGTGATCCACCGCACATTGTCAGAATTTATGAAGGCGCTGACGCCGAGATTATTCTGACTGCCAGCGATCCTGATGAAGACGACATCCAGCTATCTGCACGTGATTTGCCTGATGGAGCTGAATTAAATGATGGTGGAGATGGAGATGGTCTCTTTACTTGGCAACCGGACTACAATGCGACTGGTCATTACAATCTGGTCTTCATAGCTGCTGACAACGAGAACGAAACTATTCTAAGTATCGACTTGTATGTCCTCAACGTCAATCGGATGCCTGTAATTGAACAAATTGATAATCAGGAAATCTCAGTCGGTGAAACTGTTGAATTCATCGTCACCGCCAATGATCCCGATGAAGAAGATATTAACAATCTGGAGCTTGCCGTAAGCAACGCTCCCTCTGGATTTAGCTTTGAAGATCTCGATGACGATAGATGGAACGTAACCTGGGAACCTGAAGAGCACGGCGTATTCCCCGACGTCCTCTTCCGGGTTACCGACCAGAGCAATGGTTGGGATGCACAGACAGTTGTCTTCACCGCCCTGCCCGATGATGATGAACCGCCAGTTATTGCCGGTCTCGATCCGGCTAACGAAGAGGTCTTGACAATTAACCGTCCGGCTGTGCGCGCAAATATTTCAGACGAAGGCAGCGGCTTGGATTTGATCGAATTGATGTTTGACGATGAATACTATCGCAATTTCACCTTCAATGAGAACACCGGCGCTTTTATATGGGTTCCGCCAAGTACGTTGGACGAAGGTTCGCACAGCTATTCCATCCGAGCCCACGACAGAGCCGGTAATCGAGCGTTTTCAAACATCGTATTTGAAATCAACACTGTTTCAGATGAGATCGAACCAAACGAAATCCCGCAATACACAATCTATGATAATATAAATCTGTCCGGCACAACCGAACCATTCCGCGTCGTTAACCTGTATCGTGATGACGAACTGTTGTCGCAAGAGGACTCTGATTACCGGGGCAGATTCACATTTGAGGAGGTGGAGCTTGACGATGGATTAAACAGCTTCTTGATGCGTTGTCACAACGATAGAGCCACCGCTGCGCATATTGAGGTTTTCCTCGACAATGATCCCCCAGAGTTCGAGATCATTTTCCCCGTTAGCTATATTAATGATCCTACGCCACGCATCCGCGCCACAATCAGCGACGAGGGTGTCGGTATCGATGAAGAAAACGGCATCTATCTGGCGATTGACGGTGTCCAGGTGGAAGATTACAGCGTTGTAACCGGTATATTGAGCCACAACGTTCAGAACGATCTACGCGAAGGCGAGCACCACATCACTCTTGCCGTAGTTGATATGCTTGGCAATGCTGCGGATGACTCGTTAGATGTTCTGGTTATAATAGATGGACAGCCGCCGGAGATAGCACACCCATTCTTTGACGAGGTTACAGATACAATTGCCAACAGCCGTCCGGAACTGCTCATTCCCATCTTCGACCCGGTTCCATCAAGCGGTATTGTAGGCAATCGCATCACTCTTGAAGTGGACGAGGAAGAACTCGAATATGAATGGGATGAGATCGAACAATCTGTGTATTATAGCTTCAGTGACAATCAACCTTTGGAAAACGGCAGTCACGAGATATACATTGACGTCTTCGATAATGCCCTCAACCGCACCCGCATAACCGGCAGCTTCTTTATTGGAAACGTCGAGGATGATAACGCCCCAGAATTCTCCAATCTGTTCCCACTGCCGGAAAGCGTTACCGGCGATGGTATAGGCGACTACGATCAATTATTGGTAAGGCTTCCCGCAGATACGGTTTCCTTTGTCATTAGCGATTACGACGCCGGTGTGGATTGGGAAACAATCAGGATGGTGGTAACCACGCTCAACGATCCCGATGACGATGATGACGACGAAGTAACCGAATACAACGCAGATGACTTTGTCTTTCATATACCGTCAGGTCGCGTATCTGCTCCAATGTTCCGTCATAATGGTGGACCCGATTTGGCGCCTGCTGAAATGAACGCTCTAGGTTCCGGCATCAACCGCATCGAAGTTTTCGGTTCTGATCAGGAAGATCACGAAGGCAGCGCCCAGTGGGAATTCTTCTACGATCCGGATGCCCCTGAAACGCCATCGCTTGAGGCTCCGGAATCCCGATATGCTAATGAGATCGAAATAACACTAAACGGTTCCATCGGAGATGATGAACCCAACTATGGCGACTGGGAAAACCGCGATGCCGTTACGGTAAGAATCTACCGTAATGAAGAACTTGTCCAGGAAGTTCCGGTCGAATACAACTCTGATTTTGAATGTCCCGTTTCGCTCGTCGAGGGTGACAATACAATATCAGCAACCATTCTCGATGCCGGCGGCAACGAATCCGAATTCAGCAACGCCATTGAAATTTTCCTTGACCTGACTGAACCCGAAATAGTCGGACTGGACACCGAACGCGGTCCGAACATTTCTAATGTAACACCTCGTTTCGACGCTGTAATTCGCGATCAGGGTTCAGGAATAATCAGGAACGATGTAACCTTTACCGTTGACGATGAAGACGTTGTATTTGTACTTAACCCACAAAACGGTGTCTTTGTTTCTATGGTCAGAGATGACCTGGAAGCTGGTGAACATCTTGCCCGGCTCACTGTATCGGACCGTGCAGGAAATCAACTCCAGGAAGACTACACATTCAACATCTTCCTACCTCCCGTTGATCCACCGGAATTCGATCTCGCTCGATACACAAGTGTTAACCGTGTATCACTGACCGGAACGACTGAGGCAGAGAACGAGGTTGTAGTGTCCCTTAATGATCGATACGTCGGGATAGTTTCCCCAGATCAGAACGGAGCATTCACCTTCAATTATAACGCAGCCGAACTGCCGCAAGCATCCTCAGTTACCGTCATTGCCGTCAGCCCAAACGAGGTTGAAAGCGATAATGCTGAACCGCAAATTTTGCTGCTGGATACAACGCCACCATCGTTCAGTTATTCATCACCTATAAACGGTGGAATTATACCTATTGACGATCTGGAAGGGGTTGCCGTACTCGTAAACGATCCGGAAGCAGGTATAGATCCTGATGGCTACTCGATGACACTTCGAGATCAAGCCGTTGAGTTTTTTATCTTCCAAACCGACTCCGGTTATTGGCTTGCTGCTGATGTTCGAAATATGGAATTCTCCAACAACGAGACGATTGAAGTAGTAGCAAACGCTCAGGATATGGCAGTCACACCAAACCGGGGTAGAATCCGTTGGGAGTTCGTAACCCGCCTCGGCGCTGCACCGATAGTAATGCTGCCGGATACATCCTTCAACGAGGACGAGGAGTTGGTCATAAATCTGCATCAATATATCAGCGATATTGATCACATCCGACAAGAACTAGATGTAACAGCCGAACTGCTGGAGGGTGCCGATAACGCTGAGCTGGTGATCGATGAGGACGGTGTCCTCCGCCTCGGAGTCAATGACAATTGGTTTGGACGACTTACGGTTGAAGTATCGGTTACTGATCCGGATGAACAGTTCGCTTCGGATATAATGATGATAAACGTCATACCTGTTAACGATGCCCCCCGGTTTAACGAAATGGAAGATATGGAAATCGACCAGGGCGGATGGATCGAAACGATGGCAACCGCAACCGACATTGATCCGGGCGATGAACTGATCTTCAGCGATAACAGCGACCTGTTCGACATCACCCCTGGCGGTCGGATGGTCTTCCGCACTACGCGCGATATGTGCGGTTCAAATGAGATAGAGCTATTGGTTCAAGACCAGGACGGCGCAAGCGACCGTACAACTTTTGATCTTATTGTAAACGCCGTAAATAGCCCGGTTGAGCGAATTGCCTCGATAGACGACGCCTTCATCGAGGAAGACTCCGATATGTTTGAGATTGCTGATCTTGACACAGTATTCTATGACGCGGACAATGATAGATTGAACTATACCATAACGATTCAACCCGAAGGAGTAATAATAGAACTTGATCCGATCACTAACATTGTAACTGTTGAACCAATCCCCAATTACCACAGAGGTGTATCCGTACAAATTTGGGCGGATGATCTGAATGGTTCACGATTGATGGAGGGTTTCTATGTATGGATAGAATCCATCAACGATCCACCAGAGCAGCGAGGTCAACTGCCGCTCGTAATCTTAATGCCCGAAGATTCCACAAATTTCGTCATTGCCAATTTGGACACCGTATTCTACGACATTGAAGATGAAAGAATTCAATACTGGACAGAGGAAGGCGAACACCTCGGCGTAGAAATTGATTTCGACAACATCCTCAGCATCAACCCCGACCCGGATTGGTACGGTCAGGAATCCTTCATCCTGATAGCGGATGACGGCGTAGAAGAAGCCGCCGGTCCTGTCAGATTTGGCGAGGTAGAACATCCCGAAACTTCGGAATACGCTACCCAATTACAACACCACGACACCACGACACCTCGATACTTCGATACTACGACACAACGACACAACATCCCCCGCCGCGACGAGTACGTCCCCATCGAGATAACGGTCTCCGTTACGCCGGTCAACGACCCGCCCAAGCTCATAAACCCAATTGATGACCTGGAAGTTGATGAAGACTCCGGTCCCTGGTTCATAGCTGATCTGACTGAGACCTTCAACGAAGTGGATGGTGACGACTTCTCAGTGGAAGCAATCCCATCCGGTAGGCTTGTAGCTCAAATAACGAATGACAACCTGACAATCATAGCGCCCGAGAACTACTATGATTCCGACATAGAGGTCATCGTTTATGCCGAGGATGATACCGAGGATGAATTTGGATTAGTGAACCGCGACACCTTCTACGTCAACATCCTGCCGGTCAACGATCCCCCGACGGTTCTGAACCCAATCGGTGATCGGATTTTCGATGAGGATTCCGGTCCGTGGGTCATTGCCGATCTTGACGATATATTTATTGATGTTGACGGTGATCCATTAACCTTTGATCTAACATCCGACATTCAGATTGTCTGGGATGTCAACGCTGACAACGAACTGACAATGGTCACACCAGAGAATTTCTTCGGTACAGACATAGATATCACCATCTCCGCCAGCGATGGTCAAAATGATGCTGCAACAGCAATCTCTAATTCCAGTAGCAGACGCCTCCGCGCGTGTGAATCCGCAGGCAGTCCCAAAACTTCGGGATACTCTGCCCAATTACAACATCACAACATCACAACATCACAACATCACGAAGTCGGCCCAGTCAGACATCTACGCTCGATAGATAAAGGTAGCAACGCTGGTTCGGCAAGCTTCTCTGATCTACGCAGAGACGCCCAATTACAACATCACAGCATCACAACATCACAACATCACAACATCCCTCGCCGCGACGATTTCGCCAATGATATCTTCACAATGACTGTCAACCCCGTCAACGATCCTCCAAGATGGGATGATATTAGCGACACGGTCGAGAGCCCCGAGCTTGAACTGATCGAATTATTCCTGACTGCAGGGGATGCTGATATGGACATTGATCTTGATGCCGACCAATTAACATTAAAGCTTATCGAGGATGATGGTGTAAGAGAAGCCGGAGCTTATTTCACTGATAACGGAGATGGCACAGGCACCTTTATCTGGCAAACGGATTACCAGGATTCAGGTGAATACTACGCCGTCTTCCGCGTTTCAGATCGAGCCGCCGAAGTTTTCGATTGGTTGACAATAAACTTTTTCATCGGTAATATGAACAGGCAAATCGTTCTTGCACAACCTCTGCCTGACCAAGCCTTTGTCGAGGATGATCCGGAACGAATCGTCGGCAACCTGACCGATTACTTCAGCGATCCGGATGATGAAGATATAAATTACTCCTTCCTGCCGGGTTACGGTGTATTCGTCAGTCTGGACACTTTACAACAATTGTTAGTCCGACCGGAACCGAACTGGAATGGAGTAACTGATGTAATAGTTTATGCCAACGATGGTTATGACACGGTTATCGACACTTTCATCGTATCGGCAAGCTCAGTAAATGATCTACCGACTGCCTTCGATTTAACCTTGCCGGTAGACAGTATGTTCGTAACCAGCTTCCCGTCCGTTCAATTTAATTGGCAGGAATCGGTGGATATAGTGGAGGGCTCGAATGTAACCTACAGTCTGGTTCTATCCTTTGGTGACACAACTTACCGGTACACGGATATTGCAGATACGATACATGGGATACCACGCACCGATTTTGTGCTTGATCCAATCTTGCCGACCGATGTCGAATGGTGGGTCTGGGCGTATGATGGCACCGATTCAATTCGCTGCAACGAACCGCACTCGATTACAGTCGCCGCAATCCACCGTCGCGATCTCGAACCGCCTGTCATCCCCACTGAGTTATCTCTCGGCAACGGCTACCCCAATCCATTCAACGCAGTAATGAGTATCTATTACGATCTCCCTGAGCCAACCGAAGTCAGGGTAACCGTCCACGACCAGGCAGGCAGGTTAGTCCGTGTTCTCGTTGACGATAACCTGCACGCAGGACGCCACATAACATCCTGGAATGGACACAACCTCAGCAATGTAAAAGCCTCAGCAGGGGTGTATCTTGTTTATTTGGATGCGGGGTTGGGAAGTAAGGTTAGTAGAGTGGTGTTGTTGAGGTAGCAGCATTGGCATCTCTAATAAAAGAGAAAAACGGGCAACCAATTCTGGCTGCCCGTTTTTCATAACAAGCTGAGTTTGAAACTAGTGTCACGTCAAGTTAATATAGTTGGGTAATTGTGTTGCTTTTTGCCGTATAATATATTATATTTCCTCAAGGTACCCAATATCATGTTCACCCAAACCTTGAGGAAAACAATGAAAAAGTACA
>JAVCDD010000234.1 GCA_030765125.1 Candidatus Hatepunaea meridiana | reverse complement strand
GGGGACTTTTCGGTCAGGCACTAAGTATCAATATTGGTTTTTATAATTGTTTGAAACATTAAAAGTTCCGCGTAGGGGCCGATTTATCGAGCCCTTTTGCATAAGTAGAAGGGGCTCAATAAATTGGCCCCTACGCGAAATTAGCACTTAACAAAGTAATGTTACTTGCTTACTTTCTCACTTGCTCACTTATTATAGCGAGAGTGGCGGAATTGGCAGACGCGCTGGATTTAGGATCCAGTGGGATAATATCCTGTGGGGGTTCAAGTCCCCCCTCTCGCACTAAAACGCGACTATGAGTAATGAGTGCGCGCTTTAGCGCGTGTTAACTATGCTCTATATTCCAAAGGTATTACGCGCTGAAGCGCGCACTCAGAACTCTTTTCATACCTGTTGAATCATCCCGCGAAATGATGTTTCCTTTTAAACAACTTCACTTATACAAACCAAATGCGACATATCCATTTATTTCGTAATATCAAATAGTATTAAGCAAAATTGCATATTATATTTGAATCGCTTTAGGCATAATTATTGCGAATCACAAGGAGATGTTTAAACTCGTTCGATAATCATAAATAACGCTCTCATTAGTACCAAACTGCGAACAGAATACACACAACCCGTTATATTATTCGCACTTTGATTAATCCAATGATTATTTGGCGCGTGAGATGATAATTTTATGTGTTTCAATTATAGGTAAGTAAAATAGCGCCTGCTGAAAGACCGCTTATTATCATTATTAAGTATTGCTTTATTGTTAAATTGCTATATTGTTACAGAACATCAAAATAACAATCTAACAATCAAACAATACAGCAATACAGCAATACAACAATACAATCAGGAATCACAATGCAACTCACAAAATCACCCCTTTTCTTTACAACTTTAATTTCAATCATTCTTCTATCCTTTATCAGTTCCATCAAAGCAGAACCATATGAAGGATACACTCTGTTTAATCCCACTAATGCGCGAACCACCTATCTGATTGATATGGATGGTAGAAATGTTCATACCTGGAATAATAACCGAAATGGTGGTTATGCGGTTTACCTGCTGGAGAATGGGAATCTCCTGCGCCCAGGTCAGGTCAACAATCCCAGTTTGCGAGGCGGAGCGTATGCCGGACTTATCCAGGAGATTGACTGGGATGCCGATGTTGTTTGGGAATTTGAATACAGCAGCGCTACATACATAACACATCACGATCTTGAAATATTACCCAACGGCAACGTCATGGCAATAGCCTGGGAAGTTAAATCCACTGCCGAAGCAAGACAGGCTGGTTTTAATCGAAATGCCCTGCTGTGGCCCGATCATATAATTGAAGTCGAACCTGACGGTGACGGGGGCGCTGAAATAGTCTGGGAATGGCATGCTTGGGATCACTTGATCCAAGACTATAATCAGAATAGTGATAATTATGGCGTCATAGCAGACCATCCTGAATTGCTCGATATTAATATGGCTGGACGCGATGGCGGACCCGGTCCTGGCGGAGGTGATTGGCTGCATATCAATGGGATAAGTTACAATCCTGATCTGGATCAGATTGTAATAAGTTCGCATTTTGCGGATGAATTTTATATAATCGACCATAGCACGACTACTGAAGAGGCTGCCAGCCACGAAGGTGGAAACAGCGGGATTGGCGGCGACATCCTTTATAGATGGGGTAATCCAGGCAATTACGACGCTGATGGTGAACAGTATTTCGACGTTCTCCATTGTTCATGGTGGATTCCGCAAGGACTTCCCGGCGCTGGAAACATATTAGCTTTTAATAATGGTGAAGGACAGCGCCAATCAGTTGTCGTCGAAATCATCCCGCCTGTTGACGATGAAGGACATTATGAGCTTGAAGAAGGTGAAGCCTTCGGTCCCGATGAACCTGTATGGACATACTCAGATGGCAGAGATTTCTATTCAAATCACCTCGGCGGCTGCCAGCGTCTTCCCAATGGAAATACCTTAATCAGCGAATCCACCAGTGGTCATTTGTTTGAGGTGAATCGAGATGGAGATATTGAATGGGAGCATACTGTTAATCGTTCACAGATTGCTCGATCATTGCGTTATGCGGTGGATTATCCTGGATTGTATAGTTTACATCCTCTTGATGAAGGTGACGTAGTAATCAACGAGTTTTTAGTCGTCAACGACACCACCCAAGCGGATCAGGACGATGAATTTGACAGTTGGATTGAGCTGTACAACAACAGCGATGAAGAACTGTCATTGTGGGGATTTCGAATCGGGATAAATGATAATTTTGAAACGTCGTGGATTATTCCGGACACTTCTATAGATGGACATGATTATCTGATTATCTGGACGGACGAGGATATGGAGCAGGAGGGATTACACGCTGATTTCCAGTTACCTTCACGGGGAGGTAATCTATATTTTACCGCTCCGGATGGAAACACTCTTGATGAGATTGAATTTGGTGATCAAATGGCTGATCGAAGTTATGGAAGGTATCCGAATGGTACTGGTGAATTTACAGAAATGGTTCCCTCGTTCGGATCGGAAAACGAAGATGAGGAGATTCACGATTACAGTGGATTGGTAATCAACGAAATACTCATAATCAACGATACCACCCAAGTGGACCAGGATAATGAATTCGATTCCTGGATTGAACTGTTCAACAACAGTGATGAATCAATTTCTTTAGCAAGTGTAAGTTTTTGTATCGAAACTATTATGCCTGAAGAAAATTGGCTCTTCCCGGATACATCAATTGCCTCACATGGCTATTTGATTGTTTGGGCAGATGGTGACGTGGATCAAGCTGGATTGCATACTGATTTTTCACTGTCTGGATTTGAGGGTGAATTGCTGTTGTTTGATTACGGCAATGAAGATATTGATAGAGTCGAATGGTATGAGCAGACAACTGACATCAGTTTGGGCAGATACCCGAACGGTACCGGGGAATTCAGGCAGATGACGCCGTCTTTTGCTTCAGAAAATCTGGAAGGAGTTCAATCAACTGAAGAAATCCATTATGATTCACCGGATCGTTTCAAATTATTTGAGAGTTATCCAAACCCGTTCAACTCTATGACAACCATCACCTATCAATTGCCTCGAATGGGACAAGTGACATTGAGTGTGTACGACGTGAACGGGAAGTTAGTAACGACGCTATTCGATGGTGTTCAGTCAGTCGGTAGTCATCAGGTTGTGTTGAATGCTGATGCTGTTCCGTCAGGAGTGTATCTGATTTCATTATCAAACGACCAGGTCACTCAAACTTGTAAAGTACTTTTAATACAATAAAATAGATTAAAAAGACTATTAAAATACAAGATTCCTCATCAAATTGAGATTAATAAATATTGACATATGGAAAAAAAGAGAAATGAACCATCTCTAAATCGAATGTATGACGACTTTGCTGATTTGTGGACACTGATCAGCAATCTGGAAGACTACACAGAGGAAGCAGACTACTGGCGCAAAGTATTACGAGAAAAACTTGGATCAGGTCGGCACGAGATTCTCGAGATTGGCGTTGGAGGTGGTCATAACCTCTATCATCTGACTGGAGACTTTGACGCTACGGCTTCGGATATATCTGAGAAGATGCTGGCTCAATGTCACGAATTGATCCCGGACATTCCATTGCATGTTGGCGACATGCGAACGGTGCGGCTTGGGAGGAAGTTCAAGGCAGTTCTAATTCATGATGCAATTGATTACATGCTGACCGAAGAGGATCTGAAACAGACTTTTGCCACAGCAGTAGCGCATCTCAAACCGGGTGGTATTTTTGTTACTGCCCCGGAAAATTTTCGGGAAACGTTTTGTTCTCCATCAGTTGATCATTTCACGAACTCCAACGATGAAACCGAACTAACGGTTATCATGTATGCGTATGATCCAGATCCCAATGATACGGTGACTGAAACACTCTTTTACTATCACATCAGGACCAAACAGGGACTTCGTGTCGAACAGGATCGTCATCTGCATGGGTTGTTCCCTCTAAAAGTGTGGCTGAAGTTGATGCAGGAAGCTGGATTCACTGTCGAGAAGTATCCCTATCCGGTTCACGATGACGGACGGGAGGCTTATTTGTTGGTTGGGACGTTGATTTGAATGGTTTATACTAAGATAACTAAGAATTACTTGTAACCATATTATAAAGGAGAAGGGATGTTTTCAGAATTCTTATTGGAACTAATTACCTCGGCTACTGTAAGTGCGGTCCTAACGGCAATTTTAATATGGTTGTTTAAGACAACAGTTTCTGAGCGGTTAAAAAATGCAATAAAAAACGAATATGATCAGAAATTAGAGACTCATAAATCAAAACTAAAAGCGCGTACCGATGCAGGCATTGAAACACATAAGGCGCAACTAAAGTCTCAGATGGATGTTGAGATAGAGAAGTTAAAGTCAAGTCTTAGCATAGCTGCAGCTGAAAGAAATATTAAATTCTCAAAATTGCATGAGAAAAGAGCTTCAGTAATTGCCGAAACATATTCATTATTGAATGAACTTTACCGAGCAGTTGATAACTACGTAAAGGTATTCGAACCTGCTGGAGGCAAGCCTAGAAAAGAAAGGTGTAAGATTGCAGTAAAAGCACTTCAAGCTTTAAGAAAATATTACTCAAAAAGAATTATATTTCTTCCTCAATCTATGGTCGAAAAGATAAGAAAGATTGATATTGAGCTTGCAAAAACCTTTCTCGAGTTTGCGAATGATATTGATTCTCAAGAGGGAACTGGCAATACTAAACAATGGTATAAGATATTCGAGAGAATGAAAGGAGAAATAAAAGACGCTTTTGGAGAGCTTGAAAATGAGTTTAGAAAGTTACTTGGAGATGATAGCTAACAAGGCAATCAGACATGGCCAAAATGAATATCAATGTATCTCAAGTGGGTCATGTAGTATTAAGTTTATTTGATATGAAAGGGGAATTGGTAACGACACTATTTGACGGTGTTCAGTCTGTTGGTAATCATCAGGTTGTTTGGACCCGGATTCTGTGTTAACTCCCGCAGTCACACGCCCTCGTGTGACTGTAAAAACCCTTATGGTGAACCAGAACTGTCAGACGAGGGCTTCTGACAGCAGGATAGCAAAGATTTCCAATAGTTAACACAGAATATAGATTGGAGTGCTTTGGATATGCCATCCGGCATATATTTGTATCAATTAAGGGTAGGTAGCATCTTACAAACAAGAAAATTGGTATTAAATAAATAAGGAAAATTTCCGAAACTTAAATAATTGAGAAAACATGAAAGCAAACACCAAACGTACATTTATAGGACAATTAATATTAAGATTTATACTCCCTTCCTGGATTAATACATATCATAAGAAAAAAACAATAAACGCCGTTATGACCGGCATAATGCTTCTGACCGTTCTTTTTGCAGGTAATCTTTACGCAGATATGCTCAACTCAGAACTCTCGATCTCAGAACCGGAAGGTGGTAGATTTTTCGAATCGGGCGAAACCTTTACAGCAAGGTTGTTGCTGACCGATGATGATGATAACAATCTAAGAGTTGACGAGTGTGAAGACAACGGACTTCTTATCCTTGAACTCTGGGTTTCAGGTCCGCGACAGAATTTCAACACAGTTGATCCATATTACCGGTACAGTATAGTGACTGTCGGGAATGGTTTTAATGAGGATTCGGGATTCGATCCTGAAATAGGTGAAATCGAGATTGAACTTCCCCGAGCCCTCGAGGAATTTGGCACATATTCGATTATCTTCTCGGCAAAACGGGAAGTTAATGACAGAGAATACAATGTCTTCCCGAGTCTGGATTTCCAGGTAGGGCAAATGGCAGGAACTCTTACGCAATCAGACCGGTATTTAACCTGTACCGAATGCCATGACTCACCTGCTTGTAATGAATCTGAGAATAATAATATTTATGATTGCGTAAAATGCCACACTCGCAATTCTGACTTAGCCTTCAACGGATTCACTCACACCATTGGGGATCACTCGCACAATTATAATGACAGATGCGGTGAATGCCATCAAGCTGCCGGTGGTATTGGCAATTACGGTAAAATTCCCTGTGATGCCTGTCATAATATGCGAAACCAGTGCAGGAACTTTGAAGATTATGAATGTGCAGGTTGTCATGGCGATGAATGTTATAATGCTCATGACCAGCCCATCCCCGAGATGCCATGGTCTTTCAACTTGCTTGAACCTGAAGATGAAACAGTGATAGACACGTTGACGGTTTCACTATCCTGGGAGGCTGCACGTGATAACGATCGTGATGATGAATTGATTTATCTTGTTGAACTGGCAACGGAATCGAGGTTTCGTGATTTCCAGGTTTTTAATGCTCTGGACGAGACAGACTTCAACCTTTCAGAATTGGAAAACGGTACAGATTACTGGTGGCGCATTAGAGCTTTGGATCTTAATACGGAAGGCGCTCGTTCGCGTAGGTGGCAATTCCATACCTCTTTCCTTGTACCTCCAACCGGATTTCATCTGCTTGAACCTGCCGACGGTGACACAATCGGTGAGGATGAATCTTTTGAGACCGAACTGATCTGGCAGGAATCTTTAGATGTCAATCCGGACGATGATGTCTTGTATAAATTGATTTTATCCATTGAGACTCAAAATGTGCAGGGCGTTACTTATGTCTTCGATGCGCTTGAGGATACGACCTACCACTTTGATGTAATGGACTTCATCGAAGCGGACTTCTGGGAATCTACATGGAAAATCGAATGGGAAGTTGCATCCTACTCTGAGGATGATACAGTATGGTGTGATACATCCTATGTGTTTTACATTGCACCGAAAACTAATAATGTATGGGAGTCTCAGCGCAGCATCCCCACAGACTACTCAATATCCTCTCCGTATCCTAACCCTTTCAATTCGACAGTCAACGTTGTTTTCGGACTACCGGCAGCAGGTTTTGTTGACATCAGCATCTATGATATCAAAGGTTGTGAAGTATCGCATCTGGCAAAAGGCATTTATGCATCCGGCTATCATACATTGAGCTTTAACGCTGAAGGATTATCTAGTGGTCTTTATTTGATACAATACAATCTAACCGGTAAGAAGAACGGCTTACTGAAAGCTTTACTAATCAGGTAATACGGAGATAATAATTTGAAATTAAGTCATTTAGGTCTAATACTAATAATGTTCCCGATGATTCTGTCTGCCAATATCATCAACGTTCCCGAGGACTTTGAAAGCATCCAGGCTGGTATTGACAATGCGGAAAACAGGGATACGGTTCTGGTTCAACCCGGTACTTACAATGAGCAGATAAGTTTCAATGATAAAAGCGTTGTTGTCGGCAGCCTCTTTATAACTACCGGAGATGAGACGTACATCAGCCAGACGATAATTGACGCTGAAGGAGAGGGTCGACCTGTAACGTTCGACTATGAGGAGCCTCGCAGACCAACACTGTCCGGATTTACACTTACAAATGGCAGTACAGAAAACGGCGGTGGTATATATTGTTCCGATTATAGTCCAATATTAAACCATTTAATAATAACGGGCAACTTCGCAGAAGCGGATGGTGGTGGTATGTTTTGCTCAAGACAAACAGTGCCAACGTTATCTAATGTTACAATCGTAAACAATACAGCCGAAGGTCAGGGTGGTGGAATTTACTGCCGTGATAGCTCTGGCCCAAGAATTACAAACAGCTCAATCGTTGGAAATTCAGCCGCTTCCGGTGGAGGCATTTATTGCAATACCAGTGCGAGTCCTACGTTAATTGATGTGGTAGTTTCCCGAAATACATCCTTATCATTAGGTGGAGGAATCGCCTGTACTGCCAATTCGATTGTGAGGATGACTCGTGTACTCATTGCAGATAATACTGCAGAGCAACATTCCGGTGGAGGTATTTATATGAGCGCTTCTGAACTTGAGTTAACAAACGTTACCTTAAGTCGGAACTCGACAAATGGCGAGGGTGGCGGGATATTCATTATTGGCGTTTCAATATTAGAGATAACTAATTCTGTTCTCTGGGGAAACAATAATCATCAGGTTCATTCTCACGGTGGACCTAATCCACCTGCTGAGATCACTATTTCATACTGTGATATTGATGAGGGACAGGATAGTATATATATTCAAGGGAATGCAAACCTTGAATGGCTTGAAGGCAACATTAACGAGGATCCTTTATTCGTAAATATCAGTAACTATCATCTGACTCAAGACAGCCCCTGTATAGATGCGGGTGATCCCAACTCGCGAGAAGATCCTGACTATACTCGCGCCGACATGGGAGCTTTCTATTTTGATCCAGACTATGGAATCCCGGAGATTAGTAATAATCCTTTCCCATCAGAGTTTGAAATAATCGGGAATTACCCCAACCCATTCAACTCCACAACAACTATCATCTATCAACTACCTGAAATGGGACAAGTAACATTGAGTGTGTATGACTTGAATGGGAAACTGATAACAACACTGTTTAATAACGAGCAATCTATCGGCATTCACCAGGTAATTTGGAATGCTTTGGATATTCCATCCGGTGAATATCTGTATCAGTTGAAGGCAGGTAGTGTTTTACGAACTAGTAAATTGATTTTAGTAAAATAGTATCTGACCGAAACCCTCGTTTATCTGAATATTACACATTTTTGTTATTCCCGCAAAGACGGGAATCTATGAGAAATAATAGATTATCCGGATTCCCGTCTTCTCGGAAATTAGATACACAAACAGATGGTTTTAATGAAATAAATTTGAGAGTGTTAACTAAATAAGGTATTTATCATGCAAGATACACGCCCTAATTGTCCCAGATGCAATCATGACCATATTGTAAAAAACGGTCATGTTAAGGGTGTTCAACGGTGGAAATCCGTGGTTGTGGTTATGAGTTCACACGCACAACCCTACGCGGTGTCCATCCTGCTCTTAAAGCGCTTGCTGTTATTCTGTATAGTACTGGCAAATCCAGCTATGGAATGATAGCCAAATTAATGAATGTATCCTCTGTGGCTGTTTACAAATGGATACGAAAAGAGGCTGAGCAACTTCCAGTACCATTGATAGATGCAAACATGCAGAAATTAGAATTTGACGAGATGTGGCATTTCATCCAGTCAAAATAAACAAACTTTGGATCTGGAAAGCCTTGGATCGTGCTGATAATCGAACCGTCGCCTGGACACTCGGCAATCGTAATGCTGCCACCTTCAAAGAACTCTACAGCAAGGTGAAAGGAAAAGGAAGAACTTATTTCGCCGATGATTGGGATGTTTATCGTAAAGTATTGCCGAAGCAACAACATATTATTGGAAAATCGGGAACTATAGCTATTGAAAGGGACAACTCCAATACAAGGCATTATCTTGCTCGTATGACACGAAGAACGAAAGTCGTGTCCAAGAGCGTCAAAATGGTTGATTTGTCCCTAAGGCTTTTGGACTACTTTATGATACCTGATAACTACAAGTTGTGGCAAGAACGATTTCTATCAGTATTTAGCATTACTTTGTTAAGTATCAATATTGGTTTTTATAATTGTTTGAAACATTAAAAGTTTCGCGTAGGGGCCGATTTATCGAGCCCTTTTGCATAAGTAGAAGGGGCTCAATAAATCGGCCCCTACGCCAAATTCGCACTTAACAAAGTAATGTTAGTTAACACTCTCAAAATAAAGCTATCGTATCAATGAAAGTTTAATTGTTCTTTCGAAACCAGCAACTTCCATCCAGCAGAAATATACCCCGCTTGGATATTTGCTTCCATTCCAGATTGTGTGATGATATCCGGCTTCATGTTGATTTTCTATGATCGTTTCTATCTTGCGACCGGAAACGTCTAATATCTTGATAGATACGAGACTTTTTTCAGGTAGTTCATATCGTATGGTTGTTAAGGAGTTGAAAGGATTGGGATAAATATGAGCAAGATTATATTCTTGAGGTAATTCGTATGATGGAAATTCAACGGCATTCTGCAAATGGACAGTAATCCGCAAATAGGTTGTGTCGCCATTATCTTCGTCGTCCTCTTCAAGAACAATGAATCTTAGTGAATCTATGCCAATCCAATCTTCTTCTGAGGTAATTGTGAGTTCATCCTCATCAAATTCAGCGTAAATATGCTCACCATCATCGATTGAAAAAACAAGAACAGAATCCCTGTACATTGAAGTATTCAGTATTATAAACTAAAGAACTGTCCTTTATGAAACCTGTGTCTTGCAATGAAATCCAGCGCAATATGTCCGTACCGGTCTTGACGAGAAAGAATTCACGACCTAAACGCCCAATTTCAGTATAACCACAGCCAGCAAACGCATAACCTCCATCATCAGTGGATAGAGCATCATAACAATAGTCGGCATTTCTATCCGGCGTCATTGTCCAGAGAATCTCCCCATCCCGGTTAGTCCTGACAATGTACATCGTAATTATACCATCCTCAAAGGAATTAGTGTAACCACTTAATAAAAACCCACCATCTTCTGTTTGAATCATGCTGTAACAACACTCTTCTCTCTGTCCCCCATAATGCCTTGCCCATAATTCCTCACCATTCTCATCAATGCGAACCAGATAAAACTCCCCCCTGCCGTCGTTAAAATGATTAGTATAACCTGCCAGGGCATATCCGCCATCAGTAGTTTGAACGACGGCGGAGCACCCATCCGGGCTTTCAGTTCCGTAAGCAAACGACCATTCCTCTTCGCCTCTATCATTAGTCTTGACCAGATAGAAGTTCCTTCCGCCGGGACCGAATGATGAAGTGATACCTGCTAAAGCATAACCGCCATCTTCGGTACCTGTCATATCAAAACAGTCATCGGTGGCGCGTCCACCATATACACCATACCAGTCCATTTCTCCATCTTCGTCGACCTTCACCAGCCAGAAGTCTTGCGCGCCGTGTCTGCCATAAGACTGCGAATCTGTAGTTCCACCAAACACAAAGCCACCATCAGGCGTAGGCGATGCAGCATGCGAGTCATCAAATCCTCTCCCACCGTAGTTACCTGACCAGATTGAATCACCATCAGCACTGTACTTCACAACCCAGGCATCACAACTACCCTCGGTAAATGAAGATCCTCTCCCACCGATTATATAGCTGCTGTCTGATGCTTGTATCACCCATGAACCAAATTCGTCTCTTGGTCCACCAACACGATGGGACCATTGAGTTTCGCCTTCTGAATTTATTAATATTATACGAAAATCGGAACGAGTTTCTTGCCAACAGCAGTCATCAGTTCCCGCCAAAGCGAAACCACCATCATAAGACACCACAGCGCCGTGGCATTCCTGATTGTGATCTCCACCATAATTGTGCGACCAAAGGATTTCAGGTTGGGCGAAAGCGGTCAAAACCATGAGAAAGCTGAATAATATGTATGAAAACAATCTCAACATTAATATCTAAATAAAATGAAAACTAATACCCATTACCGTTTAGAATTCTATTTTTGCATGTCTCAATCTTTGGGTAATATATAGATTATATTTCGCAAAGTCAATAATTAATCTCAACTTATGAGATTCCCTATCCTACTCAGATGAATGACAGACAAGAATGTCTGTCCTACCCCATCATTGCTTTCAAACTTCCCGAATCCTCCTCCCTGCCGCCCATCCCGCTCCAATCATCCCGAAGACTGCGCCTATGGCAACTATCAAAAACAACCACCATAACGGCATTACGGTTCCTAACTCCCAGCTAATGCTGATGATCCAACTGATTAGAGATATTACTCCGGCAGCGAAAAGACCTGAGATTATGCCGTAGTATGCACCGAGCATCACGAATGGTCCGCGCGCCATCCATCTCGTTCCTCCGGATAACGTTACTATCCGGATGAACTCCTCCTTGGAACGGATAACGCTTTGCACCGATAGTATCGTTAGTAACATTGATACAATCAACGCAGCCATAACCGCAATAGCAACTACTGTCCCGAATGAACGATAGAACCTGTCTACAGATAATAACAGATCGCCCTCGTAAACCACGTCGTCTACACCGGGGATTTCCTCTATAGCGATTGACGTCCTCTCCCAGCTTTTCGACGGATCAGCATCCCGTTTGAGCTTGACTACATACGAGGCTGGAAGTGGGTTGTATTCCAGTAAATCGAAGAGTTCCTCACCGAACTGTTTGGTAAAACGCCTGGCAGCAGCAGTTTTTGATACATAAGTTACTTCTTCTACATCCGTCAGCGCTTTAATCTGCCTGGCAATGCCTTCGAGAAATGTTGAGTCAAGTGTTATGCCTTCGAGGATTGTTGCGTCAGGTGTTAACACCTGACGCAACTTAGTCGTATCCTCACTCAAGAACGCCTCAATCTCAAACCTTCCCAACATCCCCGATTTCCAGTCTTCAATCAGGATAAATCCCCGCGCTGCAAAACCAATCAGTAATAGCGTTATTGTCAGTGAGATCAGACTTAATAAGCCGATTATACTGATGTTGGAAAAGTTCTTCCATCCTTCACGCAGCGAAAAGAGTATCATTATTCGACAATCCTTAATGAAATAATGTTGTAATGTTGTGATGTTGTAATTTAACATCACAACATTACAACACTCTAAAAATAAGAGAGATTGAAAACGCAGTAATCCAAAAGCTTCAGGATGACAGCGTTTGGTTATTCGACAATCATTCCTTCTTTAATGCGGATATAGCGGGGTTGACAGGGTGTAAATCGTTCCGGTTGGTGAGTGGCAACCAACATTGCCGTTCCCGCCTGATTCAGCTTCTGTAATAGCTCAATTATCTCTATGGATGTCTCTTCATCAAGGTTGCTCACCGGCTCATCAGCGAGTAACAAAAAGGGTTCATTAACAAGCGCTCTGGCAATGGTGATACGTTGCTGCTCGCCGGTAGACAGCTCGTCAGGGTAGCTGTGTATTTTGTGGGATAGCCCGACTCTGGCAAGGGCTTTCAGGGATCGATTTTTAGGTCTGTTGGGAAGGTTACGCTCGCAAGCGGCTGCCAGACGGACGTTTTCCAGAGCAGTTCGTTCGCGAAGAAGTCTGAAATCCTGGTAAACGATGCCCAATTGCCGTCTCCAAAACGGTAAAGTACTAGGTTTAATTCCACTTGACCTGAACTTCTCAAGGAATATCTCACCTGAAGCGGGTATCAGTTCTAATGAAATTAACTTTAATAATGTAGTCTTCCCTGCTCCGGTCTTTCCCACCATCAAGACGAATTCACTCGGTTTAACCTCGAATGATATTCCGGATACTCCACTGCTACCGTTGAATTGGTAGTTTACGTTTAGCAGTTTTATCAGATCAATCATGATTTAAGTAAGAAAATTATAATGTTGTGATGTTGTAATGTTGTAATGTTGTAATGTCAAATCACAACATTACAACATTACAACATCAATCAAGGACGCCTACAATACTACTTGTTACGACATAGGAAATGCACCCTTAGTGAATCCTCTTGCGGAGTAGTTCTTTGGATGTCGTCTGTCTCTTCTTCGATCTTGAAACCAACGCTTTCTAACAGAATTCTAATCGTACCAAGATCGTATATCCTTTGTAGATGCACTTCCTCGTAAGTAATTCCCGGTGCATCATCCAACCGTATTAGAAAACGATTTTCCTGTATTTTAGTCTCTCTATGATACTGCATAATGCGAATATAACTGAAATCCGAACCCTGTTCCTCGTAATCTCCTGACTGAAAGTTCATCAGTGAATTATACTCCGTGCAAACATCAAAAAGGAATAATCCATCCGGTTTTAAAGCTCTTTTAACACAGTTGAAATAATCCTCAACCTGATCAGTTTGTAACAAATAGTTCACTGAATCATAGAGACACAAAACTGCATCATAGCAATCATCCTCATCTAAGTCAAGGAAATCCTTAACGAAAAAAAGTGGTGGATTTCTCAATGACGCAGCTTTAGACCTTGCAACTTCAATCATTCGACCAGACTCATCGCAGGCTTCAATATGATAACCTCTTATAGCCAAATTAATTGAAACCGTGCCCGTGCCACAAGCACATTCAAGCAGACTCATCGGTGCGTCAGGTGTTAACACCTGACGCAACTCTGAAGTTGTCAAATTTTGACACAACGATGATTCATCAGGAAATGCCGATAAACCATAGTCAGTCAGTATCTCCAGTACAAAATCCGCCCAGGAAGTATAATCCACGTGTGACATAACCTGATCATATATCCTCGCAAGGATATGATAAGGTTCAACCCTTACACGCTTCTCAATCTGCTTTTCAGAATAACTTCCGTTTGCTGAACGTTTAGCTTTCAATGATTACAATGTTGCATCAGTTGTTGCCACAAAACGCAGCATTCCAGCTTTAGTGTCCGTTGTTGCGAACGAAAGTCGGTACGCTAAGATCAGGAGGATCTCTATCGAAATCAACAGCAAGACTTTTCCTTTTTTGTCCTCTAAGGACTAACCTATCTGTATCTTCAATCAGATTATCAGAACCAATACCCGTATTTTGGTGTATTCTGTTTATTGCTGGTTCTTCAAGATTATCCTGCTTACGCGGACGATAATCAACCATCTTGTCAGGCTGTAAAGTGGGCGTTAGAACCGATGAATCGCTGTTGAAACCAGTGGCAATGACCGTCACTCGAATCTCATCACCCGCTTCATCATCAATAACTGTACCGAAGATAACGTTGGCACGATCCCCAGCCGCTTCATAGATTACCGAAGCAGCTTCGTTGACTTCCATCAGCGTCATTTCCGACGAACCAGTGATATTGACCAGAACACCCTGCGCTCCAGCGATGGTAATATCTTCCAATAACGGGCATGTGATAGCTTGAGTGGCAGCTTCCACGGCACGTTTCTCACCTTCACCGGTACCTATTCCAATTAGAGCTTCACCGGTACTCTCCATAATAGACCGGACATCAGCGAAATCGAGGTTCACAATTCCAGTTACGGATATTAGATCCGAAATGCCCTTTGTAGCTTGAACCAGAATTGAATCAGCAGTCTCAAAACCCTGAAGGAAAGTCAATTTACTGACATTATCGAGTTTCATTAACTGCTGATTAGGCACAATAATCAGCGTGTCGACCTTCTCTCGCAATTCCTTGATTCCAGCTTCCGCGACATTCATCCGGCGACGACCTTCAAAGAAGAAAGGTTTGGTGACAATAGCAACCGTTAATGCACCGCTGCTACGGGCGATTTCAGCCGCGAGAGGGGCGGCTCCAGTTCCCGTTCCACCACCCATGCCGGCCGTTATAAATACCAGATCAGCGCCGCTTAAGTGTTCTTGAAACAACTCGTTATCCTGTTCGGCAGCATCTTTGCCAACCTGAGGATTCGCGCCGGCTCCTAAACCTTTGGTTATCTGACGACCGAATTGCACTTTTGATGTCGCACGACACTTATCAAGCGCTTGGGCATCTGTGTTGAAAGCGATGAAATCAACACTGGATAAACCTGATAAAATCATTCTGTCAACCGCATTCCCGCCAGCTCCACCGATCCCGACAACCTTGATTCTGGCGCCGAGATAGGGTTCTTCAACAGGGAGTAGGTTAAATGTTGCTTCCATTAGGTTTTAACTCCTTTTTTTATAATAAATCAGTCTTTTGTCTTTTGTCTTTGGGCTTTAGGCTCTGAGCTCTGGGCATTAATTTTCATCCCTCGTCCTTCATCCTTTGCTCTTCGACCTTTTAATTCGGTTTCAGTTTACCAAACCATCAAACCAGCCCTTGAAAAGTTTGAATATTTTCTTGAAGACTACTGTGTCGTCACCGATAAAACCAGTCTCATCAGTATCCCCCATACCATATAAAATGAGACCAACACCAGTTGCAAACGCTGGATTATGAACAGTATCCACCAACCCTTGTAAACCGCGAGGCACTCCAATACGAACAGTCTTGCCGAAAATCAGCCTGGCTAATTCTGCTGTTCCTTTTAATTGAGATCCGCCGCCTGTAACTACAATCCCTGCAGATAACGAATCCATACAGTCCACTCGTTTCAATTCACGCAAAACCATTCCGAATATCTCTTCCATCCGTGCTCTGATAATCTCGCTCAATATAACAGGATCAACCGTGTGTCCTCTATCATCAGTTGTCCCCTGAACTTCAAATGGTTCTTTATCACTCACAGGAGGGAATATGTCTCCTCTTTCCAGTTTCAGCAACTCACTTTTTTCAACAGGAATCCCCAGAACTGCTGCAATATCGCGTGTAACGCTCATACCTCCCCATCCAATTACAGATGAGTGTCGAATGGAACCTTCATAGAACACCGCAATATCAGTCGTTCCACCACCCAGATCCAACAAAGCGACTCCAAGCTCCTTTTCATCATCCGTCAAAACCGCCAGACTCGACGCGAGGGGTTCCAACACCAGACCTCGCAATCCCAATCCGGCATTTCTGACACAACGGTAGATGTTTTGTGCTGAGGCAATCGCACCAGTGATAATATGCACGTCTGCCTCGAGCCTAAGTCCACTCATTCCTATTGGTTCAGGAATCTTCGACTCGTCATCTACAGTGAAATTCTGAGGCAGTACGTGGAGAACCTCTCGATCCATTGGCAGAGCGACGGCTCTTGCAGCTTCGATAACTCTGTCCACGTCGTTTTGAGTTATCTCATTTGATCTGCCCATACCAGGTCCACGCGACACAGCTATCACACCACGTGAATTAATGCTTCTTATGTGATCACCGGCAATTCCGACGTACACGTCACGCACCTTGATGCCAGCCTGCTGCTCAGCCTTCTCAACGGCAGTGCGAATGGCATCGGTTGTCTTATCAATATTGACAACTACGCCCCTTCGCAGCCCTCGTGAAATGGTATTACCTACTCCGACAACCTGAATTTCACCATTTTCGTCCAATTCAGCAATAATTGCGCTGATCTTGGTTGTTCCAAGATCTACACCAATAAACCTACCGGCAAATGCCATAATACCTCCGAAATAAGTATGAAAGAAGAAAGACAAAGAACGAAAATCCATCTGTCTCGTCGCTCTTCATCCTTCGTCCTTCATCCTTCATCCTTAATTTTATTATTCCCCGTTATTATCATTGTAGGGAATCTTAAATCCACGTATTCTATTGATACGGGTAATTCAGCGCCTTTTTGTGTTAAGAACAACTCAAGGTCATCAAGCGTTTCCATTTTCAACATTCCATCTGTCTTGACCAATGCTCCACCCTGCCGAAGTCTCAAAGCTATATTATCGTCTATTACCTGAATCTCGCTTAAATGTTGATAGATAACCGGATAATTGTTTCTTATTTTAGTAATCATAGTTGCATCAGGTGTTAACTCAGATTCTTCACTATGAGATGTTTCACGCTTATCAGGTTTTATCATGCCGGTCAAAACAGGCAGATCGAGAACTTCACCACCATAGACAGGTTGAAAGACAACTCCTTCCTCGTCAATTAAAAGCAGTTCACCTGCATTGACAGCAGCAATAGGAATACGCTCTTCAACTCGTATTAACAAACGTCTCGGTAGTCTTCTGATTGCCTTAGCGTTTCTAACGCCCGGAATTTCCATAACGCGAGCTGAAATAGAATCATAATCAAGCTTCATCAAATTATCACCTTGATTTACACCTGCGGCAGATAGAATATCGTGTTGTGGCAACCTCATTAAACCGACGACTTCTATTCTCTCGACAACACTCAGAGACGAACAGGCTATTCTTTCCCCTACAACTTGGCAAATTGCTGATCCACCCCACCAAATACCAATTCCAATCAACAGAGCAACTATTGTAAATAGAATAAATTTTCCTCGTTTACTTCGACGTGGGTATCTTTTTCTGGTTGTGTCAGGTATTAACACCTGGCGCAACAATTTTTTAGTTGCCATTATCAAATCCTATTAGACGTAATTCCAAATTCAATTCAAGGTTATATCTCTTATAAACCTTATCCTTTAGTGAGTTTATTAGCGAAATTATATCGCTTGCTGTTGCTGCTTGATGCCGATTCAAGATAAAATTAGCATGCTGTGCCGATACTTCAGCGCCTCCAATCATCATTCCTTTAGCGCCAATGGATTCCAACAACCGAGCGGCAAAGTGACCTTCCGGATTGCGAAATACGCTCCCCGCTGAAGGTAGCTCCATTACCTTTCGACGATAACGCTCCGATATGGTTTCTTTTATCAACTTACCAACACTGCTTGACTTATCTTTTTCCAACTGAAAAATGGCATCAAGAACAATTCTGTTACATAATCCTGGTGCGGTACGATAACCGAATTCTACCTCTGAACCGGGCAATCTTTTTACCCGACCGTCAAGTTCCATTATCTTTAGTTCAGACAGATGATCGGATATATATGTCCCAAAAGCGCCGCAATTCATTGACATCCCTCCACCCACGCTCGATGGTATACCAGCTATCTGTTCAAGTCCTGACAATCCACACTCTCCGGTCATTTTCACGACATCATCTAACCATGCACCTGCACCAGCAGTTATCCTGTCATCTTCAACCATAATATTATTAAATGCTTCCGTTAAATCTATCACACAACCTGTAAAACCATCATCACTTACCAACAAGTTATTACCGTAACCAATAATAAGAGTCTCTAAAGAATGATCTTTACATATCTGAAGCAGTATAGAAAGAGCTTCCGTTCCAGCAGGATAAACATATAACGCTGCCGGTCCTCCAACCTTGAATGAAGTATGTCTATTTAACAGCTCGTTAATCAGGCAGCGCCCCATCACCTGGCTACGAATTTCACCAGCTATCTTGTCTATTTCTCCGATCATTTCTCTTCTTTCACATTTTCGCTATTCGCTATTCATACTTCGCTATTCGCAATTTGCTCTTCATCCTTCATCCCCGCCATAATCTGCGGTGCTAATTTATAAACGTCTCCGGCTCCAATAGTTATGACAAAATCTCCCTCTTTGGAAAGTTCTTTAACCCTTTCCGTAACCATTGATTTATCTTCAAGATAGTGTATATTCTTGTGTCCCATATTTTTTGCTGCATCCACGATCAATTTTGCAGTAACCCCTTCAATGGGTTTTTCTCTCGCTGGATAAATTGGCAGCACAATCGCAGTATCTGAGCCTAATAATGCTCGTCCGAACTTTTGTGCCAATGCTTGAGTCCTACTATATAGATGAGGTTGAAAAACCGCAAGTATTGGGCATTTCCAACCCTCTTTCGCCGCAGAAAGCGTCGCAGATATCTCGGCAGGATGATGAGCAAAATCATCGGCAAACAGGATTCCGTTTACTTCACCTACCATCTCAAATCGTCTGTAAACACCTTTGAAACTTTCAAGCGCCGCGCGAATATCATTAAATTCTACGCCCAACTCACGAGCAATCCCCACCGCCGCTAATGTATTGAGTATATTATGTCTACCAGGCAACGGAAGGTTGATCTTACCGATTTCCTGATTATCATATTCAACTGTAAAGGTGGACGTTCCGCGATTATAGACTGCATTTACCGCTCTCACATCAGCTTGAGGTGAGAACCCGTAGGTTATTATTGCCGAATCTAACCTTGGCAGTATTTTCACCAATGAAGGTTCATCTATACACACGAGCGTTCGTCCATAAAATGGCACCGATTGAGCAAATTGTACAAAGGCGTTCTCAAGCTCCTCGTAGTTACCATAACATTCGATATGATCATCATCAATATTAGTAATGGCAACGATAGTCGGTGTTAAGCTCAGAAAGGACTTATCAAATTCATCCGCTTCAGCTACTAAAAAATCACCCTTTCCTGAGACTACTCCGGTTCCCATCCTGCGCAGCCTGCCACCGACTATTACCGTTGGATCTAATCCACCTTTGATAAGAATTTCACCTGCAAGCGAAGTCGTTGTTGTTTTCCCATGGGTTCCTGAAATTGCGATACCTGCTTTCATACGCATAAGCTCAGCCAACATCCGGGATCGTCTTATAACGGGAATTTTACGCTCACGCGCCGCAACCAATTCTATATGATCCTTGTGAATAGCGCTTGAGAACACAACAACGTCTGCATTCTCGATGTAAGAGGCATTATGACCTTTGAATACCTTTGCGCCTAATTGGATAAGCCTTTGCGTAGCCTCGTTTTCGCTCTGATCGCTTCCACTGACATAAAAACCTGTTTTCAGAAGGATTTCAGCAATACCGGACATCCCCGATCCACCAATACCAACCATATGCAGACGACGGAATCTGTTCATTAACACATCAATCATTAGAGATAATCCCCAGTATTTCTGGATAAATTCCACAACACGCCAACGCTCCATAGGGAAATAACAAGGCTAGTGCCTCCGGAAGAAATAAAAGGCAGTGGTATCCCCGTCACGGGGAAAATACCAGTCGCTACATACATATTCACTAATGCATATACAGTTAGAGAGCCAGCCAGACCGGTACCCAGAAGGAATTTATAACGATCAGGTTGTTTTTGCAGCATTTTACAGGATCGTAAAATCAGGACAAAAATCGCTGTTATAAGGAATGTAACTCCAATTAAACCAATTTCTTCCGCAATAATAGAGAAGATAAAATCCGTATGTGGCTCTGGAAGGAACAACATCTTCTGTTTCCCTTGCCCAAGTCCAACACCGAAAAAACCTCCTCTACCAATTCCCAGTAATGATTGTAGTATCTGATAGTCTATTACACCACCTTGTATTAAAGGCTGAAAGAATTTCATTAAGCGTTCGTACATATACGAATTAATCCTGATCAATATACTGGCTAAAGATATGATCGTGACACAGATCACAATCAAATGCTTTTGTTTTAATCCACCTACAAAAAGTACCAATCCAGCAACTAAAACCATAATCATAGAGCTTGAGAAATCGGGTTGCAACGCTGTTAATACAACCGGTATTATTACTATTCCTAAAACCTTACCCATCTGTTTATTCAAACGTTGGATAACTTCCGGTGTATCTGTAAGAACTCGCGCCAAGTATATAATAACCAGACAGCGAGCAACTTCTGATGTTTGCAGTCTAAAGAACCACAGATCTATCCATCGTTTTGTTCCACCAATGACTGGCGCTAACCATAATTGGAGTAACATTACGACGCAAAATGCAAGTAAGACGGTCTTAATCCATTTCTTATAAAAGTAAACGTTACACTTGGCGCCTAATAACATTGCCCCTAATCCGATAATAGTGAATCTTAACTGGCGAAAAAAGAAGAACCAATCACCTTTATCGTACTTTGCAGCAACGAAACCGCTAGCACTATATACCATAACTAAACCTAACGCAGTAAGTATCAATGCGGAAATCAGTAATAATCCATCACCTTGCGATGTTATTGCTGATATACCGACTCCATTGGATATTCTAAATCCGTTGGTCTTTCTATGTTTATCTCTTCCATTATACATCAGGTAGTTCCTTTACAAGTTGTCTGAAACATTCACCGCGTTCCTCGTAATTGTGGAACATATCAAAAGATGCACAAAGCGGTGAAAATAGCACAGTATCTCCGGGTTCAGTGATTCTATTAGCCTTTTCGACTGCGTCTTCTAAATTATCAGCATGGATAGTTTTCACCTTATTACCAATATCCTTTTCGATTTCACACGCTGTTTCACCGATTAATAGGGCTGTCTTAATCCGATCAACAGGTCCATTAAGGAAATCCCTGAAACCGCCTCCTTTTCCTCTACCTCCGGCAATCAAAACAATTGGTTTTTCAACGGCTTCTAAAGCAACCAATCCTGCATCAACGTTGGTAGCTTTCGAATCGTTCAGCCATATTACACCACGTCGCTCTCGCACCTTTTCAAGCCTATGAGGATAACCTTTGAAACTCGATACGCCGTTTCTGACCGCATTCGGATGAACATCTAACAGTAATGCTGCTGAAATCGCAGATAGCGCATTCGTTGCATTGTGTCTTCCTAAAAGTTTAAGTTCGGAGCGATCCTGTCTAAATTCACTGCCGTCGGGTAATCGAACAACAAATTCGCTAGATTGCATGAATGCTCCAACCTCAAACTCTTTAGTAAAAGAATAAGGAAATCGATGAAAAAGTGACTTCTCAGCATGATACACAACATTCGGATCGTCCATATTATAAATTAGCCAATCATCTTTAGTTTGATTCATCCAGAGGCGCGCTTTCGCCTCAGCATACTTTTCAAATCCGCCGTGCCAATCAAGATGATCTGCGGATAAATTCAGTAATATTGCAATCTTAGGCTTGAATTTATCTATAGTCATCAATTGAAAACTTGACACTTCCACAGCTAACAAGGCATCCTTAGTTGTCCTATCAGCAACATCAGAAAGTGGAAGTCCAATGTTCCCCACAGAGTAAGAAGGATAGCCAGAATGTGAGAATATTTCACCTAACAGCGCCGTAGTAGTTGTTTTTCCGTTAGATCCGGTTATGGCAGTTATTCGACCGTTGCAATATCGCCATCCTAATTCAAGTTCGCTTATTATCGGTATCCGTTGATTTTGCAGCAATTTTACAACATCTGTATCTAAAGAAATACCAGGACTAAGCACTGCCATATCGGCATGAATTTCAAGCGCTTCTTTATGACCACCAAGAAATACCTTCGCACCGGCTCTGATTAACTGGGAAACGGTTTCCGCATATTCGCGTCCATCTGAGATATCGCTGACAATGACACTCCAACCATGTCGAAGCAATAACAATGCAGCAGCTAATCCGCTCTTACCAATTCCGATTATGTGTGCTCTTCCTGGAAGCATTTATTGATTTCCTGCAATATTAGCGTTCAGAGTGAGCACTTCAGCGCGTAAAGTCAATAGAATGAGGGGTATACTTAACACGCGCTGAAGCGCGCACTCTGAACTTCATCCTCAACCCAATCGAGCCAATTCCTCAAGTGCGACCTTTCGATCATCAAACGGCGTCTTCATACCATTTACATCTTGTGTTGCTTCTGCGCCTTTTCCTGCTACAATAACCGCATCTCCCTTACTACTCATTAAAAACGCTTTCCATATGGCAGCTCTTCGGTTTAGCTGTATGATTGTATGCGCCCTTTTATCTGATAAAATTCCCTGCATTATATCATCAGCAATCCGATTCGGATCCTCGGTTCTTGGATTATCATTTGTTATAATTATACGATCAGCAAGCATGCTCACAACCTTCCCCATTTCAGGGCGTTTTGTGCGATCCCTATCCCCACCAGCGCCGAAAACCACAATCAAACTTCCTTTGCATAAAGAACGAATAGATTCCAGTGCATTTTTAAGTGCATCAGGTGTATGGGAAAAATCAACAAAGACACTGAATGGCTGTCCTTTTATAATAGCCTCCATCCGCCCTGGAATGGCGATTAAACCTTCGATCCCTGCTTTGATATAATCAGTATCTATACCCAGACTGCGCATTATTCCAGCGGCTAAAGCAATATTCTCACCTTGATAAACACCAATTAAGGGTGTACAAACCTCGATTGATTGATCCAGCCATTTCAACAGGAATCTTCCTCCGCACAAGGAGTGTTCTAATGCTTCGACCTTCAAGTCAGTAGGTCGGACACTCTTGTCTGACTCAATACAATGGATAGGTCGGACACTCTTGCCTGACTCTTCAATTCCTTGTCGGACAGGAATGTCCAACCTACCCCGTTCATCGAGTCGGACAGGAGTGTCCAACCTACCCGATTCATCCAGATAGTAGGTAATTACACTGCATGGGGAAGCTTCTATCATAACCTTACTCCAACTATCTCCAATATTAATAACCGCAACTGCATCAATGGATAGTTTTTCAAAGAGCAAAGCCTTTGCCTGTGCATATTCCTCAAGAGTTCTATGATAATCAAGGTGTTCGACCGATAAATTTGTATATCCGGCAGCAGCGATACTGAGCCCATCTAATCTACCCTGATAGAGCGCATGTGAACTGGCTTCCATAACAGCCCAACCACACCCCGCTTCCACCATTTCATTAAGTAGTGCGTTAAGCCAGTCGATATCAGGTGTTGTTAAAGGAGCATCCATAAGTCTCTTATGAGTATCATATCCAATCGTACTCAACAAACCACATTTCTCACCTGCATAACTAAGTATAGACTTGATTAAAAAAACACTCGAAGTTTTTCCATTCGTACCGGTAATTGCAATTAATTTCAGCTTGGACGTCGGATCTCTATAAATTGCTTTGCTTAAGTGAACAAGAGCCTGATGAAAATCAGCAACCTGAATGAAAGGCAATTCCACACCATCGGGGATTTCATCATCACTTATCACCAGAACAGCGCCTTTATCTGAAGCCTGATGTATAAAATCTATTCCTTTTACATTGCTTCCCGAGCGAGCGGCAAATACAAAACCCGGTTCTACCAAACGCGAATCCTGTGTAATTCCTACTACTTCGTCAGGTATCCGACCGCTTATTGAAATAATCTGTAGATCATCAAGCAGTGGTTTTAAGTCTATGCTAATCAAGTTATTTTTCATAATTCAGTAGGTTAAGACACGCTTGTCTGACTCGTCAATTGATAGTCAGACAGGAGTGTCTAACCTACTGATAAGGTTAATTGAACTGACGATTTTCAATTCAGAACCATTGTCACTTTGTGAAGGCATACCGGTCGATTTTATCCAGGTGGTTAAATCACCATAGATCGCTTTACGCAAATACGCAAGCGCTGGGATAAAGTCATTGACCATAATGGTTGGAATCGAAGTATCTTTTATTGCTGTTTCATCAACTAACATTAACACAGCGCCTTTTATAGATGCTTCATATAGGTTATCACAATTGTGATTTTCCAGTACAGTGCCAACTGCATAGATGAAACCGGGGGCGATTAACTCAAAATCCTGCGTAACGCCATAAACTATCTCAGGCATTTCACCATTGATGGATTCATACTGCATATCACTTAGCAGCTTATTTAATTCTACTCCTGACATATTAACCCGCCGCTTGAATCAAACACATTTCACCGACTGTAATCCGTTTACCGGATAGAGGTTTTTGTTTTACTACTTTTCCGCTACCATTTATTTGAACCATTAAACCGTGCTCGGTTGCTTTTAGAAGAGCATCCCTCACTGAAAGTCCGGTTAATACTGGCATAATCGACATTGAATCCTGCATTTGGTTACGTTTCCCAAGATTCACATATACTTCATCTCCAATCATAACATAAGCTTCCGGACTCGGAACCTGGTCTATAACATTTCCGCGACCCTGTTTAACAGCCTTTAATCCCAGAGGTTTTAGTTCTTTATCCACTTCTCGCATAGTCATACCTGTCAAATCAGGTACTTTCACTCTATTTGAAGTCATAATGTCTTCATCTGTATTTGCTAATGCCCATAATTCTGGTTCCAAGCCGAGTATGCGCGTGGTGATTTTCTTGAAAATCGGACAGGAAACATTAGAACCTGTATGTTCATTATTAGGTCCATGAGGATCATTTACAGCCACAGCGATTAAGTATTTAGATGAATTAGCAGGCATAAAACCTACGTATAACGTTAAATAATCGTCCTTTAGATAAACCTTGTTTTCAAAATCAACAAGCTGAGAAGTGCCCGTTTTTCCAGCGATTGACATATTCTTAATAAAGGTTTTCCTGCCAGTGCCCCGCTCAACCACATCTGTTAATATTCCTCGTAATACTTCTGCGGTTTCTTCCTTCATTATTCTACGAACCTGTTGGGGATATATAGTCTCAATACCTTTATCCGAATAATGTATCTCGCGTATTAATGTTGGTTTCATCAGCCAGCCTCCATTTGCCACCGCTGAATATACCATACAGACATTTAAAAGGTTTGTAGCTATTCCTTTTCCAATAATCACGTTAGGTTTTGTAAGTCTTGACCATTTCTTGACTTCCGGTAAACTCCCTTTGACTTCACCCGGAAGATCTATACCTGTCTTATCAAGAAAACCCAACTTCCTGATTTTGCTATACAATTCATTATTACTAATACACTTACTAAGTTTAATCATTCCAATGTTGCTTGAATATACAAGAACGTCCCAAAAAGTTAATACTCCATGACCGTGTGAATCACGCATTGGCTTCCCATGTATCATCATGAACCCATTTCCGCAATCAACAGTCGTATCAGTTTTAAAATTATAATTTTCTAATAGAATAACGGCTGGAACGATCTTCATAACACTGCCTGGTTCGATCCAGTCTGTGATGGCAAGATTTTTCTGATGCGAAATGTCAAAATTGTTATAACAATTTGGATCAAACGCCGGAAGTCCGGATAATGAAGCTAAGGCAATAATTTCACCTGTCATTGGATTTAAAATCACTCCTGCAGCACTCTTACCTTTATAATAGGTAAGAGCTGATTTCAACTCTTCCTCTAAAATAGACTGTATTGAAATATCAATTGTCAATACCAGATCACCGCCATCTACTTGCTTCTCATAAGGATATGATTTATCTATATGCTGGTTTCCATTGACATCCAATTGCATTGTACGACTTCCCTCTTTTCCACGCAGGATATGATCGAATTCCTTTTCCAATCCACTAATTCCGTTATCATCAATATCTACGAAACCTAAAAGCTGTCCTGCAACGGACTTATGCGGGTATCTACGGTGAGTTTCCGGTTTAACAGTCAAATGCCAACCGAGTTTCTTAATCTTTTCAACCTGTTCATTCGTTATCTTACGCGCTAATATCACACATTCGCTGTTAACATAGAATTTCGATATTGTTTTTTCTGAAGAAATATCAATCACACGAGCAAGATCATTAGCTAATCTCTCTGGATCGCTGACACTGTAAGGATTTACGCTGATTGAGAAATACTCACTGCAGTTCTCAGTAAGTGAACGACAATTACGATCATAGATTGTGCCGCGAAACGGTTCCAGTATAACCTCTTCACGATATTGCTCGATAGCTCGCTTCCTCAAATCCGCAGCATCCACGATCTGGAGCCATATAAGATTCACATATAGAAACCCTCCGGCTGCAATGATTATATAAGTTATCGCTTTCAGCCGACGACGTCCCTGTTCTTCACCCCAATTTGGCGCTTTATGATTTATGGTATCTTCTCCTATTAGTCAGCATTAATTCTTCAAATTCAATGTTCGCGTAAGGGCAATTTATCGAGCCCCAGTGTGTATGTTGAACGAAAATAAGGGGACAGTATACCTGTTTTATGAATACTCTTTGAAATAACGACATTCCATAGAAAAATAGGTATACTGTCCCCTTATTTTCTATGAGAAATATGCACTTAACAAAGCAAAGTTACTTAAACCCAAAAAAAATACTGGTTCCCATCAGTCTGGGTGCCAGTTTGTTTTCATAATAAATAGTGTCAGGTGGAACTTGCGGTGTAACCATACCCAATTTCTTTGCTAACCGCTCGATCCGGGTGAATTGAGATAGCTCGGATAGCTCAGCCAATAACGCACTGCTGCGTCCTTCTAACTCGCGATGCTGTTTCTCAAGTGTTAGAGTGTGTTCGGACACACGAGTATAGTAGTTCCCCTTTGCAATCCAAAAACAACCCAAAAGGCAAAGTACAAGGGTTATCAACAGGATTCGTAAGCGTTTGTTTGGAGAGCGTTTGCTTATTGAACGACCATTGTTTGTAGATTTTCTTTGAGGTAAGTGCTTCTGGTAACTCATTGTTAATCCTAAAGTTTTTCCATTGCTCGCATTCTGGCTGATCGAGCGTTGGGGTTTGCTTCAATCTCTTCTTTACAAGGTTTGATAACGTGATGTGTTAATATTTTCAATTCAGGTTTATAATTACAGATACAGACCGGTAATTCAGGCGGACATATACACTTACGTGACTTCTCGCGAAAGAATTTCTTAACAATCCTATCTTGATTTGAATCATAGCTCAGTACAACCATCCTACCACCAGGTTTAAGAAATCCAAACGCTTGCGGCATCAATTCCTTAATACTACTTAGTTCATCGTTCACTTCAACTCTTAGAACGTTGAAAATAATGGATAACACTTTATATATATGAGCTCCCGGACAGGCTTTCCTTATTACTTCTGCCAGTTCCGTAGTTCTATATAAAGGGCGATTACGGACTATTGCGGCAGCAATTCTTTTAGCACGTGATTCCTGCCCGTAGCGGTAGATTATTTCTGTAAGTTCGGTTTGTGAATATCGGTTGATTACTTCGGCTGCGGTTTTTCCCGACGTTCTATCGTAGCGGAGATCAAGTGGACCGTTCAGTTGGTAGGAAAACCCCCGATTTGGTTGATTAATTTGAAAAGATGCCTGTCCTAAATCTGCAATTATCCCATCTACTCGCTTACTCACACCCCATCTTTCAACAGCTTCATCCAGATTTGCAAAGTCACCATGTAAGATTGTTACGCCTTCTTCCCCCTTCAATCTTCCCCTGGCAAGGTCTAAAGCTTCTTGATCTTTATCAATTCCTAATATTTGTATAGGTATTTCAGCAGCATCAAATAATGCTCTGGTGTGCCCGCCCGAGCCTAAAGTAGTGTCAATGAAAAGTTTACGATTGTTTTCGAGAAGCATTCCCACAGATTCCCGAACAAGTATCGGTTTGTGAAGAATTGTCATTTTAGTGGTTAGCTCGTCCTACACTTAATAAGACACATTCTGAAGAAATTAATTAATTAATTAGCACATCGAGTAGTTTATCGCGATCAATCTTTTTTATCTTTGACCTGTGTTCTTTTCTAATATCAGGATTCCATATCTCTATTCTGTCATTAAATCCTATAAATTCAATATCTTCCTTAAGCATCGCATATTCCGCTAATTCTGTTGGTACTTTAAAACGAAATTGAGCATCAACGTTTACATTAGTAGTCTGCGCCAGTACTTCACGCATTAGTTCAAGTTTCTCACTTTTATCCATCTCTAAATTCGACATCCGGTCTATGTATTCTCGCCAAACTGAAGGATGAAATGTATGAATACAATTGTCCGGACCTTTTGTCATCACAATGATGCGAGGTTTATCTTCTGGTATCAGACTGCGAAACTGCGCCGGTATCTGCGCTCGCCCCTTTAAGTCAAGTCCATAATTATATTTACCGTAGAATCCGTACATTGTAATTTGTTGGATATTAGTGAATTTCAATGAATAGTGGTGAACATAATAAGTAAATTTTTTTCACTTGTCAAGGAAAAAGGTAAAAATAAATGTGATAAATGAATTTATTTAATGTTTTGTTACGATTCATTCGGTAAGCTGATTCTCAGGAAGGATAACCTGTGATTACTCTTCTTGGCAGCTTTCTTTTCCCTGCGAGTTGTTCAACGTATCATCCTGTTCAATTTTCTCATCAGATTGTGCATCAACTCCATAGTACAAATCCCAGGCAGCCTCATCAAAATCAAAAGACATCTTTTTTATAAATTGTTGACGTCTATCAGTGTGCCACAGCTCAATCCATTTATTTCCTCCGAGGATCTCAACTTCAGTTGTAATCCCCGCCATTTTCGCCAGATCATCCGGGATTCTAATCCTCCATTGCATATCAATGGTACAATTTGCTGCGGACCATACAACTGACTGGTTCAATTGAGCACGAATCATTGGACTTACACTCATATTATCGATTCTATTTAAAAACTCATCAAAGATATCCGGAAGAAATAGATAAATTGATTTACCTATCCCGCGCGTCATAACCATATAATCAGGACGAACTCTCTGTATCTGATCACGAAACATTGACGGAATCTGGAACCGACCTTTTGTATCGCGTTGGAATAGTGTTTTCCCGTAGAATTTCTTCAGCATTAACTCCTTAGGGCAATATAGCCACTTCACGCCACTTCTATAATCAATCTCACCACTATACTACATAATTATTTCTCAAAAGTCAATAGTCCCACAAAATAAACCTCGATTTTGTGCCAATTATTTTTATATTATTTTTTTTCAATAACTAATAATAATTATTTTTATCTTATGATTACATATCCCGATGTTTTATATTTAATGTAGCAAGTAACTCTGTGCTTTTTAATTACATATCAGATGAATAAACTAAAGCCATTAGATCAAAATACCGAACTCATTCGAAATGTAAAGGTGATGTTCAACGACATAACTCCAAGTTATGACATACTCAATAGGATTATATCTGTCAGGAGAGACGTTGCATGGCGTCGTCGAGTCGTCAAGTCAATACTGCCTGAAGTACAGAGAGTTATTGACATCGCAACCGGAACCGGTGATCTGGCGTTGGAAATGGTAAAAAAGAGACCTAAAATTGAAGTAATTGGAGTTGATTTTGTACCGATGATGCTATCCAGAGCTTGTCGGAAGACAGCAAAGGCAGGATTTGATGAAAGAGTTACTTATGCAATCGCAGACGCTATAAATTTACCTTTTCCGGATAATAGCTTTGATGCTGCAACTATCGCTTTCGGTTTAAGGAATATTCCTGATAACCTGCAAGCTTTAAGAGAAATGGCAAGAGTGGTTAGACCCGGTGGCAAAGTACTTGTTCTGGAAATGACATTTCCACGAAATTTGAAGATAAGGCGTTTCTTCTTCTGGTATTTAAATCGGATGATACCATTGATTGGTGGGTTGATTTCGGGTAATTTCAAGGCATACCGCTATTTACCGGATACAATCCAGAACTTCCATCATCCGGATAAGTTATCTGAGCTTTTCAAACGGGCAGGGATGTTTGACGTGTGTGCTTATCCTTTAACTTTGGGAATTGCTTATTTGCACGAAGGGGTGGTTAAATAGGCACTACATATTGAATTCCTGTTCATCCTGCATTTTTTCTGCGATAAAGAGTTCAGAGTTAGCGCTTAAGCGTGTCTTCTCTGGTTTAACTTTGAACGAAGACAGCCTGAAGGCTGGACTCTAAACTTTGCAATAAAAAATCTGCGTAATCTGCGGATAGTAATTTTCTTAATCTGCTGCCATTAGCTTTTATCCTCATCATCCGCTGATCGATGAAGATCAAGTATTACCTCATCGCTGGTATAATTCATATCCTTTATCGATGTAATGTTTAAAAGCCTCTTCACTAAATAACTGATACGGTCTACTGCTTCAGGAATACGCTCAAACAAGGATTTCGTTTTTTCTATATCTTTCTGATTATTGATAATCTCATCTTTTAATATACGGTGTTTGAGCAGTTCCTCTACGCTCATCAGTATCTGGAGAGGTTGATTGAATTCGTGTGCAACCGATCCCGCTAGTTTCTGAGCGGTGCACAATTTCGCTGCTTGTATTTCCGATTGTCTCGATTTCTCTAATTCACCCATCGCTTCTGTCAACTCACTTGTCCTCTGATGAACTTTTTCTTCAAGCCGGATGTTTATTAACTTTATGTATCGAATCCGCCATAAAACCACCATATAAATTATAAAAAGCCCAACCAAGGCAACTCCAATCATAAAAGTAAACGTTTCGTAAAACCTTGCCGGAATTATCATTTCAACCAGTTGCTCACCTATTATATTGTTTTTCTTGCTATCAAGAGCACGTAGATGCAAACGATACTTACCTGGATGCAGCTTTTTATATTGAATATTCCTGGATGATGAAAAAGAAGCAAATTCCGAATCAAATCCATCTAATTTCCAGGAATAAAGAATATGCTTCTCATTAAAGAAATCTATAAGTGTGAACTTGGCATTTATGTCTCTTTGCCCAAGTCTGAATGTAATCGTTTTATCTAACGAATAACGATTGCCATTGCCCCAAACTTCAGTCAATATCGGTTTCTCAATCGAATGACGCGTGTTAAAATAAATGTCACTCTTGAATATTGTAACACAATGAGGTTGAATTAGAAGATATTCATCCTTGCCAATCTCCTGAATATCTGTAATGCGGTTTTCAAACAGCCCGAAATTCCTGTTGCATCTAATATGTTTCCTTCCTTTTGCAATTAAAAGACCGTTAGAAGTTCCGAATAGCTTATGTCCTTTCGAATCAACAATCATTCTATAGAACTTCGAATAACTTCTACCTTGAGGATCTCCTGTATGTCTACGTCCATAAGCAAACAGCTTAACATCCCCCAGATCGCAAACAGGATTCACCCCTTCTCGACCCACACGGCAGATGCCTTCATCACCGAGGAAATACAGATCACCATTTTCGGTGCGATAAACTGAAGTAAATTTCCTGCCGTTAAGACCATCCCGCATCTCGAAAGAACGTAAAGAATCACCCTTTAGTCGCAATAAACCACCTCCGAATGTACCAAACCACATTGCGGTATCAGGACCGACATCTCCACAGGTTACCACATGATCCAGAACCTGACTAATAGGAAATACCTTAATTGTTTCAAATTCCTGATCCTCAAATATATCATTAATATACCCGATCCAGGTCTGCCTGTATTTATGCAATTCACTGCCTTTCATTCTATGTAGCCCATGCCAGGTACCAATGAAGAGACTCGAGTCCGGTGCGGAAAAAAGAAATGTGCTCAATGCAATGTAATGATTCTCCAATTCAGGATGGAAAAGAAGTTTTCTACCATTCCAGGATAAAAGTTGACCTCCCTGAACAAACCATAGAATTCCTTGTTTGTCAATGGCATAGTTAATGGGATATTTCGAAGATTGAAGTGTATCCGTTAAAAGTTTAACTCTATTGCCTCGAAGGTGATAGATGGAGTTTTGAGTTGATAGTATCAAATTATTATGCTTATCGAAAGCGAAACCTCGGAAAGGATCATCGGGCTTCGGTTGGAAGAAATACGGTCGGAAATTCCCGTCAGCATAGAGCGCCAACCCCTTTGGTCCTCCCAGAAGAAGGCTGCCATCGGATAATTTAATTGTAGCGAAAATACCCTCTAATAATGGCAATTTTCGAGTGTTGTAAACACGGAAGGCTTTTGATGGTAATTTCTGTAACTTACCTGAAACGCTGGCTATCCAGTATATGCCCTGACGATCCTTAAAGAAACTCGCAATCTGATTTGAAACCAAACCATTATTCTCATTTAAATGAAGAGTATCCGTTTCTGAGAGGATAAAGAGTCCATTGACACCTGCTATATACTTATCGCCTTGTTCATCAATATCAAAACCCGTAACCTTGCCACCAGCAAGGTCTGTTAAATCCTGTTGGATATAAAACCTGTCGCCTGACAACTTGAATATACCGTTTTCCGCCCGTGCCCAAACGTTACCTTGTGGATCAAGACTGAGCGATTTAACACACCAGTCGCTGAATTCATCTCTATAATCATATCGTCTGATATGATCGAGAAAGAACTTATTCCGTTTGGTTTCACTATCAATCTTAAATGCGTCGATTATAATGTTAAACCTATCAATAGGACAACGTAATTCCGGATGCTTTTCGAGAAATTTTTCTCGTCCAATTCTATTTAACTCTTCCTGAAGTGACTTATCCTTCATTTCCCAGACATCCATATATCCATCAAGGTTTACAGCAAAGATGCCAAAATTATCCGTTGTGCACCAAAGAACCCCTTTTTTATTATCATAAAGCAAATCATTTACAACGGTTATGAAATCTATATTATTCAAGCTGTCAATCAGAATAATATCGTAAAACCCCTTTTCTTTTGCAATCACCGGTCTTCCGCTGGTAGCGATTATTTGGCAATCGTCAAAAAGCAATATATCGCGAACCGCATCATCGTATAATACCGGTGTAATTTTCATTTGACTGGTTCTGTAATCATATTTCGTTATACCTTTCCAGGTACTGATCCAGATATTGCCTGTCGAATCTTCAGTGAAATCATAGCAGTAATTATCCGACAGTCCATTGCTGACAGAGAGACGTTTGAAGTCAACGCCATCGTAGTAAACCACTCCTCGTTCCCCTGCCAGCCAGATAAATCCACGGCTGTCCTGAAAGATGGAATGAATCTCACCGAGTTCCGGGAAGTCATCTTCTGAGTATGTATAGAATGCGTAGTCCTGTGCTGTTGCTGGAATTGAAAGAACTGACAGGGAAATAATTATGATTAAAGTAATTAGTACTCTGCTCCGTTGTTGTCCGGTGATGAATATTTTTAGTATTTGCATTTTCAATATGGGAGTTATCCGATTTGTCTAAATTTCAGTAGTATAAGCATCCCTGCTTGCTTAGGATTGTCAAAGTTTTGAAGCCTATTTTACTCAATGTTTTCTTTGGACTATCTACAGCAGATTAAGCGGATAATAAAATTACCACAGGCAGAACGCCTGCGCTACTGATCGATTACTTTCATTATAATAACAGAATGTTATCAGATCAAGAGAAAATAGGAGTTTATTGATTACTGTCTATCCAAAGTTCTAACCAGGAAGAAACAATATGTTTTCTGCGTACTTTCTTTAAAAATACTATTGAAGAACACTTGCGAATCACTAACTAAAGATTTACCTTATTTATTCAAACAAATCACATAAATGAGCCTCACCTATAAAAAGGCTTCGTATCACATACATCATAAACCCGGAGGTCACAGTGAGACGCTTTACAGCAGCGCTCTTAACACTATTCATTCTGTTTGGCTCGCAATCCCTCTTCAGCCAGCAAAAATACGAACGCAAATCCATCTCGTACATCAACGCTCTCTGGCTTGCCACGCCCGAAGCGCGGAATGTTAAAAGCGAACAAGTCGGCACAATGCTCAGTGCCGTTAAAAAATACATTGAGATGGAACGGTTCGATTATAATCCCTTACCTGATGCTTTAATAAAGGATTTCGTTAAAGCCGCTAATGCCAAAGACAAGCTCACCGTAGAAGAACTTGCCGCTTTGATGAAGGAGAAAATGGTTCCGACTATGAAAGGTATCCTCGAAGGCGCTATGCCGGAGCGCGGTGGCGAACTTGTAAGCGAAGAGATGAAACAGCGATTTATGGCAACCAAGGCGAAAGAATTGGGGATCACTCTGGAAGAAATCGATAAGATAATGAAATCAGCATACATTTATGTGCCAGTTCTGACGGACTATGAGCGTAAACAAGGAAAAGATGATAAAGACAAGTATACTTATACTATAAAAGGCGGTATTATCTGGTTTCACGTCAACCTGTCCGGTGATGAACCGGCTGTAAATCTTAGGGTTTCCAATTCAACAGTATCCAGTGGCTTCGGTTCCGATGACTTCGCCTGGAAGAGCGCCGTCAAGAATTTTACCCGCAACTTGCAGGTGGCAACGCGCGATATTGCTGAATTCAAGCTGTCCGCGGCTATCTCAGAGGTTGACAACGGAGACATCGCCTTCAAATTAGGTGCAAAAGAAGGCATCAAGATGGATCACTGCTTCCTGGTAGGCGAATGGGTATCGTACTCTGATGGCTTGGAATTTGAAAAAACCGGTTGGGTTCGAATCGGTAAAGTCGGTAATAACAAGACTGATAAAACCGCTAAATCATCCGCTTGGGCTGTTAAGAAAGGCAGTTGGGGACCTGGTATGACAGTTGTTGAGCATCCTCGCTTGGGGATTGACATTGCCGTTAAAGCAGGCGTTTTCCAGACAAAGATAACCGAGGGCAAAATCCCAACATTTGGCGCTAATCTGATTATTGATGAGGACTATGACACGTATGCTCCCGGACTGGATTTAGATGCTCAATACAACCTTGCACCGGCTGTTGGCATATCCCAGTTCTTCTTCCTGGTCGGAATTAATTACACTTCACTTACTGGTCTGGAGTTCAAATCATCCAATCCAACGTTGACCGCATTAACCACTACACAACCTTACGCATGGGGATTACACGGTGGTTTTCTAAAGAAAATCTATATGGGGCAAATGGCGCTGTCTATTGGCGCAAAAGGCGGTATTAAATTCTTCAGTGTGATACAGGAATTCACCATCGGAAATACAGAATATAAATATACCATAAACAACAGTTCCGTTGGTGGTCAATTGGAACTCGGACTTGACTATGCGTTTACTCCGGATCTGAATTTTGGGATTATGGCGGGATACCGATTCTATTCACCATCTGAATCCTGGACTTTGGAATTAGAACCGGACATAGCATCCGGTTATGTCTGGGATGACCAATTCCCGGATATAGACCACTCCGGACTTGCTTTCGGTATCTATTTCCATTATACTCCACCGTCGCTGCCATTTGATCCGATTGATTTTATACGCGGGGCATCTGGGAAATAAGGAATTTAGCATCCATCCCGATACTTCTGGTTGGAACCTAAAGGGAACGCAAAAAGAACATAACATAAGGTAGCGGACAAGAATGTCCGCCCTCCCCTGTTTTGGAATTAAATGGAGAAAACAATGAAAAACACGTTAATAGTTATAATATCAACGCTACTTCTCGCGCTAACAATAGCACCTGATCTCGAAGCGTCCAACCTGCCGAGATCGCGAGAAGGTACACTGATCGAATCAACTTCCCCTTCCGAAGTGATGGTCAGAGCGAAAGGCATCGGTTACTGGGAAAAGGGAATGACCAAGAAGAAGGACATCGAAAAGACCCTGCTCAGAACAGCCGAGGAAGATGCGCGCAAGGCTGCCGTTTACTTCGTTCTCTTCGGTGGAACCGATCCGCTGCTCTCTAATGAAAGCGAAAGAAAAGCGTTCGATCCCTTTATGGAAGACTTCTTCGTACCCGATAACATCCGCAAATTCATCGCCTGGGAAGGTGAGGATTTCTTCAGCCGTGTCAAGAAGCCTATCGAGAGGAAAAAGAAATACGAACTGCACATCGAGAAGGCTTATAAAGTCAACAAGCAGCTTGTCCAGGACTACTTGAACAACATAGGAATCCTACCGTCGCGAGAAGCGGTCACCGAAGTATTGGGAATGCCGTTCATTATGGTGATCCCTGCCACTAAAAAGGGACAAAATCCCATCGAGGTCCTGCAATCCAATTCCGATCTCAGCCATGCCGCCAAGGTTATCGAGAGTTACTTGACCGCGCGCCAGTACGATGTGGTTGTACCAGAACAGCAGGTCGATCTTTCAGCGTTGACGCTGGCACAACAATCGTTGAAGGACGTTGAAGAGGACTATGGCTATCAGTTAGCACTCTCCATCGGCAGCGACGTTTACATCACTTATGAAGCAAACATCGAAAAGGATCGTCTGAACACTAAAAAGGCAATCGTAAACGTCCGAGCTTATGAAACAACTACAGCACGTTTATTAGGAACAGAAACCGGATACTCTCCTTCTGCTGACATAGCATCCAAAGTCCTGATTGAAAACGGAATCAACGACGCAATTGATAAAGTGCTCAGCCGTATTATGGCTTATTGGAAGGATGATATGAGCCGCGGCGTGCAGTATAAGTTGATAGTCAGCATCTCAACCGATTTTGACGAGGACCAGGCGGAAGAGATATCATTCGCGTTCGTAGACATCCTCGAAAACATTACCAAGAAGGGCAAGTTCAAAGAGAACATCGTGACCGATCAAACGCTTGATTACTTGATCTGGTGTGACCCACAGGACTACGCGCAATCATCTAAACTCTACCGAAAGATCAAGAAATCATTCGGTGATGAGTTTGAAGATGGAACATTAAAAAAAGTGAATATAAACCGTAAGTTGGTGCTGCTTAAGGTTGAAAGCGATTAATTTTGTCGTATCTTAATATATGTGAATAGGACAGACGCTTTTGTCTATCCTACCAGATGGTCTCAGTAGGTTGGACACTCTTGTCCGACAATTCAAACGACCTATCCGATAACGTCAAACGACAGACAAGAGTGTCTATCCTACTGATAAACAAAACCAATTTATGAAAGTGTCACAACTAATTCCAATCCTCTTCCTCTGGTTGACTGGCTTTTCACAAGCCGCTCCGCCGAACTGGTATACTTCAGGTCAACATCCTGAGTATACTCAGGACTTCTATATCATCGGAATCAGTTCGGGTGAATCTTACGAGGAGGCAATAGAGAAAGCTTCCGCTCAGATTGCTCGACAGATAGAAGTAAAAATCGAGTCCGAGATCAACAGCGTTATCAGCAGCTTCACAGAGGACGACCAGGAACATATCAGTTCCGAGTTCAAATCAACCGGCAAATCCCTCACAGAAGTCAGTTTGAAAGGCGCTGAAGTTTCCGAAAAGGCTAACATCGGCAACAACTACTATGTCCTGATGACCATTGACAAGGATAAATACTCCACCGGATTGTTAGCAGAACTCGAACAAACCAGATCGGAAATCCGGAATCAATACGATGATGCTGAAATTCTCCTTAAAGATGGGAAAATCATCCAGGCTTTGCAAACGCTTATCGAGACCAGCGAGTCTGCAACGAGATTTCAAACCCAGGCTATACTCTATACCTCAATATCAGGAAAATCATATATAACTGACGATATTATCTCCGGTCCAGCTATTATTTCTAAAGTTCGCAAACTTATTGGAAAGGTTAAACTTGAGAAGGTTTCCGGCAATGATCAATCCGCTCAAAATGGCAAACTACTCCGTGAACCGTTGATCGTGAAAGCATCTCACAAACAGAAAGACGGTTTAACCCCTATTAAGAACATCCGGCTTTACCTGAAGGATGAGGATAATAAAGTTATAGAAAGGCTTCACACCGACGAAGAAGGCATAGCAAAGTTCTGGATATATGCTGTTGGTGAAGATATGGGGAAAGTAAGAGTCGGCTTTGATCTGCAAAGTATTCCAAAGCTCTTCAAGAGAGATTTTAAAGATATTCAGACTACGTTCAAGTATAATATAGTCGCTATTCCACCAATGAAATTTTCGATAGATGTTGAAGATGAACATGGAAAACAGCTTGAATTAGTGGAAGGCTTAATCGCTAAATCCGTTCAGGATGCCGGACACCACGTCAGCGACAAAGCGCCGTTTCTGCTGTCTGGCAAGATAAGCGTAGACGATGTACAGAAGGTCGATGGTCTTGGCGGATCTCAATATTTGGTAAAAACAGAACTTACACTTTTCATACAAGCAAAGAATACCAGCGAAAAAATCGGCAGCATCACGCTTACCGGCAAGGGAATGGATAAGGCTTCGGAGCATAAAGCGCTTCAGAAATCATATAAGAAACTGAAGGTCAAGAAAAAGGAGTTTACGAAAACCCTTGCATCCGCAGCAGACAAGTTGAGACCGATCAGGAAAAAACTGTCAAAAGAAATGCTAATAACCGGCAAGAAGTTCTATGCTGAAAACTTCTATTTCCTGGCGCTTGTACAACTAGCACAGGTGACCGATGGTGATGCTGAAGTTGCAGAAGCTGAAAAACTTATTGCTGAAATAAGGAATATTATTGCTAAGCAAGGGGAGTCAGAGGCTCAATGAGAATTATGTTACAGTACTTAATAATCCATTAAACAGTTGAAATCAAAGCTGAAATGTTATATATTCAAATAAAGTAAAATTATTAATTAAGGAGGAAAAATGAGGTTCACAACCTTAGTAATTGCAGCGCTGATAACAGTGTTTCTAATTGGCTGCGGAGGCACTAAGCCTCCAACTATACACCCGGACGCCAGTTCACAAACACAAGGCAATATTCCAGAATGGTATCTGGACACAAGCGAGGATACTAATTTCCTGTTCGCTGTCGGAAATGGTGTATCCCAGGATATGGATCTTGCGGAAGACAAAGCTATCCAAACAGCTACCAACAGAATAGCCGGTCAACTCGAAAAGAAGTTTAATGGCTATATTAAGGGAATGAAGGAAGAAGCCGGATCCCCGGAGAACGCCCAGTTGGTCAGCACATTCACTAAAGCAACCAAGGGAGTTGTCTCTACAGTTCTTAGCGGTGTCACCACCCATAAGAAAGCCATCCAGAGGGAAGGCAATCTCTGGCGTGTATACGTCAAGATGAAAATGGCGAAGGGCGCTTCCGAACAAGCTATGTTGAATAAAATGAAACAACAGGAAGCAATGTTCGCTCGTTTCCGCGAAACCCAGGTTATGGGTGAAATGGAAAAGGAAATCGAGAAGTTTGAGAATTATAAAAAAGAACAAGGACAATAACTTCTTAACAAGCTTTTCAATCTCATTCTGGTTGCGTTGTTGTCAGGTTTCAAGCAAAGCGTATATTATTACGGGTAGGGCGGGCTTAGAGGTCCGCCCTACCCAGTCTATCAATACTAAATAGTGATTACTTCATTAAGAACATCCCGAATTATCCACATAGCCATTTTGGTTCTCCTCATCTGTACTTATCAATTCGCAGTTGCAGGTAAGAAACATAAAAAGCACGAACCTCCTCTACCTGTCTGGTTCTGGGACACACCTCAGATAAACAATGGTTTACTCACCGTCGGTTACTCGAAATCTTACATCGAATCAAAACATGCCTATCAGGATGCTTTCTTAGATGGCGCATGGCGGCTTTTTTGCGGAAAACAATCCCGCATTGCCGGTGAAAAGGCTATAGCCAGCAGTCCCAGTGGTATGTCTCACATGGGAAGTACGATACGAGAAATTGCAGATTCGACAGGTTTTAGCAGATTCTGCAAAAGAATAGTGCGCATAGATTCTGCTGCAACTCCTACATTGCGAGTCATTCTAATCGGCACCCGTAAGATAGATGTTGACCAAACACTAATGACTTCACCACCAGAGCCCAATATCAATCTAAGCAGATCAGTATCGCAGGGATGTTCGAAGATGTATGAATTTGAATATTCTTCATGGCTTGAAGCGGAGCGGAAGGCAAGAAACAGTCTTGCGACCGGAATATCCATTGAACAAGAGTGTCTCGAAGCTTCAACTCAGGACAATGCCTTTAAAACAATTGTAACTAAAACAGATGTTATACTTACTAATGTTCAGACAATTCATCGGCGTTTTAATAGGAAAAACGGGGTTGTTTCGGTTTGGATCAATGGGCAGGGGTATGCAAATTTATCGAAATAGAAGTTCTGAGTGGGCGCTTCAGTGCGTTAGGCTATAGTCTGCATTATAAATCCTTTACGCGCTGAAGCGCGCACTCAGAACTATTTTTCAGAGGAACGTATCATCCTTCCGCCAAACCGCTACTGCTCGCGTCTTAAGCCCACCACGAACCGTATAGTCTGCCTCTACGGTCATCTCCAAAGGTTTACAAACATAAGCCAGATCTTCAATAACTCTATTAACAAGATGCTCGTAGAAAATACCGACCTGTCGGTAGGATAGAAGGTAGTATTTAAGCGAACGAAGCTCAATGCACAGCTTATCAGGGATATAACTGATCTTAAGTATTCCAAAATCAGGAAGACCGGAAAATGGACATAGGGTTGTAAATTCTTCGGTTCCTATTTCCAGATTGATCCGACGTCCAGGATATTCGTATTGAAACGTCTCCAGAACGTCGGTATCAATTGCCTCATATCCCTTAAACGGGAATTTCTTATCTAAAGGTTGAAAATCCATTGTTTCAATATCACTTTCTCGCTTGCTTACTTAATAACTATCATCTTCTTCGTTGCCAACTTACCTTTATTCTCTAAACGATACAGATAAAGCCCGTTGGGTAGATGTGTTGCATCAAACGGTACAAAATGATGTCCC
>JAVCDD010000319.1 GCA_030765125.1 Candidatus Hatepunaea meridiana | reverse complement strand
CGGTCAGACACTAAGTATCAATATTGGTTTTTATAATTGTTTGAAACATTAAAAGTTCCGCGTAGGGGCCGATTTATCGAGCCCTTTTGCATAAGTAGAAGGGGCTCAATAAATTGGCCCCTACGCGAAATTCGCACTTAACAAAGTAATGTTAACCACTCAATACCTTAATCGAATATACACCAAGCGATTATTATCATCATAAACAAATTCATGCGGTCTAATGATAAAACCTTCATTTGCCAGTAAATAGCACTTATTTTCCTGCATCTTAACAAGGATTTGCTCACTTGAACGTGAATAGTTTATAGGAACCTCATTGTGAAATAGTATCGTGTTGCTGCTATCCTGATCAAACGGATATATCACATATTGAACAGTGTACCCGGGTTCTGCGTCCAGAATTTTTTTATTTGATGGCTCCATTGCCAGTTTAATCGTATGCAGTTTGAACTGGAAATCAAGTTTGATATGCGGGTCATTCCACCAGTTAACATAATTCTCGCAATTAATTCCCATTAGTTCGTTAACCTCTTTGCCTTTTTCGACGTAAATCACCTTCTCAACGTGGATAGTATCAGTGACAATTTCAATCCTGTCAACGAATAAGGTGTCTTCATATAGTGTATCATAAACAAGTTTCTCAATAACAACCGTATCTTCCTTGACCACATCAATAGGTATCCCCCCTAATGTCACCTGTATCCTATCTGAATCGCCTGGTGTTTTATACATTATCTGCTGCTGGGATTGCATAACGAAGACGGTTTCAGGCTTTGCTGTACTAGTGTATACAGGCTGTTTAACATAAACCGTTTCAGGTGATACCGCATACATTGGCGGTCCAATATACCCTTGGGGAGCGTAAGAGCGCTGTTTTCTTAATACCGGATACTCAGAAAGGTATTCTTCGCTGTCTCCAATGAATTTTAAATCTATGTAGGCAACTTTCGTTTTGGGAATATATTTGAAAGTGGATTTATCCATTGGATAAGTCTGTGAAGCAGCAACATGTATCTCATTATTTGACACTGTGAAGCGAAATGCCATCTTAGTATTAACATAGACGATATTCGCTGGAACAATAATGCCTGTTTTATTCTTGTCCTTAGCAACGATCTTAAAGTAATTGACAAACCCTTTTGGTACGTTACTATTGGGTTTATCAGTTTTCACGAGAACCATTTTTTCAGGTTCAACTTCAAAATCTAAAGCAATTCTCAACTTAGTTGGATTACGTGCTGCATCGAAATACTGGCAGACTCGAATCTGCTGTAAGTTATTAGGGACACAATAGGCAAAATGCTGAGATATTGCCAGAGAAAGAAGGATAATCCAAATCATACTCTGGGTTTTGAAATGTAACTGACGTGTCATAATTTTTTCTCCCTAATTTCCTTGTTGTTTTTTCACCGTAGAGAACACAGAGGGTACCGAGGAGTTAGTTTATACCTCATTGAACTCAACGTATTAGTGTAAAATACGTATAGATGTTAATTTTCTATCCGCATCATAGACAAATGCTTGTGGTTTAAACGTATAGTCGTCTTTCACGAGTATATAGCATTTATTCTTATGCTGTTTGAGTAAAATTCTGCTATTACAATGTAGGTAGTCTACATCAATGCCGTTAAAAAGTTTGGAAGCGTTTTCGTCATCCGGAGAAATAACATACTTGACTTGGTAATCTGGAGGAATGTCTATCAATTTCACCGTTGATTTATTAATTATCAGTTTTTTGGCAAAAACTGAAAAACAGAAATCAAGCAAAAAACGAGGCTCACTCCACCAATGTACGAAATACTCGCATTTTATTCCAGTAAGTTCATTATTTTCCACTTTTGTATTAGTCGGTTTTCTAATGGTAACTACATTTAAAGAAACATCGTTTTTAACATCTTTCTTACGGTAATATGTTGGACGAATAGACTTGGCGTTTTGCGCTTTATCTTTTTTAATAATGTCTAAAGGTTTGCTGCCAATTTCTTTCTTCACAGGTAATTCTATTTGTGATAGTATAATATCACGCTTTACAACCTTCAGGTCAATATATGCAACCTTGTTATTATCGAGATAGTAAAATTTTGACGTTTGAAGTTCGAACTTTTCTTTAATTGAAATGTGTATTGCATTATATTCAACATTTATGATTAATATTGCTTTAGTATTACTGTATTGTATATTTATGTTTTCAATTAAATATAATGGTTTTTCTGTCTGTGTAACAATTATAAAATCTTTTATATATCCGTTCGAAACTTTTTTAATGGGATTAGTCGATTTGACAAGTTTCAGTCTTTCCGGTTTGCCGGTAAAGTCAAGTGAAATTCTAATCTTTTCCGGTTTACCACCCGTAGAGTAAAGATTACATCGGATTCGCTTTAAATTACTATCAGCAGCTATGAGACTTGTTCCCATAGTTTGCAGTAGAGTAAATATTAACGTAAAGGATACTAATTGTTTAATACACACTTTTCATTAATAGAAAATACTGTTTTAATTATGCCGGATCAACTTTTTCCGGTATTTCACCGATAATTGCAGCTTTTGCGGCTACTATAGGGCTCGATAGATAAACTTCCGCATCCGTTGATCCCATCCTGCCTTTGAAGTTGCGGTTGGTTGTAGCAAGGCATTTTTCACCTGGAGCTAATATTCCCTGGTGTGCCCCCAAACAAGGACCACAACCTGGGTTAAGGATTACAGCTTCTGCATTAAGCAGGATTTCAAGAATTCCCTGTTTTATCGCCTGGAGATATATCGAACGCGAACCGGGAATAACCAAAAGGCGAACTCTGGAGTTGACCTTTTTATCTTTCAAAATATCGGCAGCAATCTGCAGATCATCAATTCTACCATTTGTGCAGGAACCAATTACGACCTGATCTATCTTGATACCGGCAGCTTCTGATAGCGGTACAACGTTGTCAACTCTGTGAGGTTTAGCAATCTGTGGAGTCATTTCAGATATATCGAATTTGTAACGCTTGGAATAAACTGCATCCGGATCGGCTGAAAATACCGTATAATCATTCTTAACTCTTCCCTTAATATATTTTGCCGTTTCATTATCATAAGGAACAATACCGAATTTAGCTCCCATTTCCATTGACATATTGCACAGTGTAAAACGACCGGAAACAGGTATATTGTCAATAACGCCTCCATAATATTCGACAGCTTTATAGTCCGCACCACGAGCAGTAAGTTGTCCAAGTAAAAACAGCGCTAAGTCTTTAGATGTAACGCCATGTATAAAACGACCGTTAATCTCTATACGAATCGTTTCAGGAACTCTGAGCCACAGTTCGCCTGTAGCCCATACGGCAGCCATTTCAGTAGCTCCGATACCGGATGAAGCAGCGGCGAGGCATCCATAAGACGTTGTGTGAGAGTCTGTACCCAGTATCAGTTCGCCAGGTTTTACGTGTCCGTTCTCAACCATCACCTGATGACAGATGCCTTCTTTAATGTCATAAAAGTTCTCAATCCCTTGCTCTATAACGAATTCACGAATTGACTTATGAGCGGCGGCGGTGCGTTCTGATTCCGCCGGAACGCGGTGATCCAACGGTATAATTATCTTTTTAGGATCAAAGACTTTCTCAGCGCCTATTGTTCTGAAATGTCGTATAACCAAACCGGCGTTATCGTGAGACATCACCTTGTCAGGGTGCGCCGTAACCAATTCACCCGGATAGACCTCTTTTAATCCGGACTTTAAGGCAAGTATTTTCTCGGATATAGTATGGAACATATTAATAAAGCCATTAGATTTGATAATACTACTATTCAATAAAGAAATATATCATAACTTATTCAATAAGTCAAGACAGATATGCAATGCTTGACAATATTGTATCACGTGCACACAATAATGTCAATTAAGCTTATGGGCTTGCAAATCGTTTAATAACGTCTTAAATTGCATAATTAATTGAAAGTGTTTAACGCAGAGAGCGAAGAGAACACAGAGGAATTATTTTCGTGCTGTCAGGTGCCCTCACCTGACAGGAACGCAATTTACAGCTCGCCCACTTTCAAACTTGCTAACCTGTAAACTTGTAAACTTATTAACTGGTTTTTAAATGCAACGTTCACATTACTTTATACCTACATTAAAGGAAACACCGGCGGAAGCAATAGCGCTTTCGCATCGACTGATGCTTAGAGCCGGGCTGATAAGAATGCTCTCGGCTGGGATATATTCCTATTTGCCGCTTGGCTGGAGCGCTATGCGGAAAGCATCACAAATCGTACGCGAAGAAATGGACAGGATCGGAGGTCAGGAGTTTCAACTACCGGCTTTGAATGCGATAGAGGTCTGGGATGAAACCGGTCGAAATAAAGAGTTCGGCGATGAGATGTTTCGATTGACCGACCGCAAGGGTCATGTTCACTGTCTGGCGCCTACTCATGAAGAGATAATATGCGCAAATGCACGAGGTCAATTACGCAGTTGGCGCGATCTACCCCAAATCTGGTATCAGATACAAACTAAATTCAGAGATGAGCCACGTCCACGAGGCGGTGTATTAAGAATGCGGCAGTTCATTATGAAGGATGCGTATAGCCTTGATCGTGACGAGGAGGGATTGGATCGAAGCTATGAGTTGCATAGTGAGGCTTACAAGCGTATCTTCCAGAGATGTGGGCTGGAATTCTTCATCGTCGGCGCTTCTTCAGGATTGATGGGCGGTAGTAAATCACAGGAGTTTATGTTTGAATCAGAAGCCGGTGAAGACGAGGTCGCTCGCTGTGATAATTGCGAATATGCTGCAAATATGGAGGTGGCTTCATCGAGAATTGATCGAGTAGAAGGCAGTGATCCCTGCACATTGACAGAGGTTGCCACGCCGGATCAACGCACTGTTGAAGAAGTTTCTACTTTCCTTAATATCCCTAAGGACAGACTTGTAAAAACATTGGTTTATGTCAATCCTTCAGGACTTATTATGGCTTTGGTGTCTGGTGATGATGAGTTAAGCGAGGACAAATTTACAGCCATTGCCGGAGGTCCAATCAGACCGGCAACCGCTGAGGAAGTAATGGATAGGATGGGAGCGGATATTGGTTTCCTCGGACCACACGGTGACCATAAGATTCCAATATTTGCTGACTTAAGACTTAAAGATTGTTCCGGACTTGCAACCGGTGCTAACCGCAACGGTTATCACGTTATGGGTCTTGAGTTCGGACGTGACGTTGTGCCGGATAAATACGTTGACCTACGCAAAATAAAAGATGGCGAGAACTGCCCGAGTTGCGGCAAACTGTTACGAATAGTCAGATCTATCGAACTCGGTCATATTTTTAAGTTAGGCACAAAGTATTCAGCCGCGATGGGCGCTGTGTATCTGGATGAAACAGGCGTTGAAAAGCCGATCGTAATGGGAAGCTATGGAATCGGTATTGAAAGGATACTGGCGGCAGCAATAGAATGCAATGCCGATGAATACGGAGTCAGGTGGAACAGTGCGCTGACACCGTTGGATGCTATTGTTATTCCATTAAACAGTTCTGACGAAGCGGTAGTTAAACAGGCTGATGAGATTTACACACAACTAACTCAAGCAGGCTTTAAAACATTACTTGATGATCGTGATGCACGCCCGGGTATGAAGATGAAGGATGCAGATCTGATAGGAATACCTACTCAGGTTATTGTATCCCCGCGTAACCTGGAAAAGGGAATTGTAGAAATAAAAAGTCGTTGGTCGGGGGAAAGAAGCTATGTTAAACCGGAAGAAGTTAAAAAAGTGATTAATGATATACTCAATGGATGCAAACCTATTGTGAGTCAGTAGTGTAGGCGTCTCTGCTTGCGATTATTGTTCTGAGTGCGCTTTAGCGCGCTGGACTACCCCACGCCGCTGTCAGGGTGCCGTCCTTGACAGCAACATTTCGGAGGATGCTGTCAACCACGGCGGGTTGACAGCCGTAAATCAATCAGCAATTCGCGCCAATCGGAGGATATATTTGAGAATTCAAGAGAAAGCACAGAACTTTACTGCCGCAGATGAAGTTCGCGCGTTGGGCATCTACCCATATTTTCGTCCCATCGAATCTGATCAGGATACTGAGGTCATCATAGAGGGCAAGAGAGTTCTTATGATGGGCTCGAATAACTATCTCGGACTTACCAACCATCCTGAAGTTAAAAAAGCTGCTATTGAGGCAATAAATCGTTATGGAACCGGTTGTGCTGGTTCCCGATTCCTTAATGGCACATTGCGGATCCACTTACAGCTTGAGGATGAATTAGCCGAGTTTATAGGAAAGGAAGCGACTCTTCTTTTCTCTACAGGCTTCCAGGTAAACCAGGGTGTTATATCTTCGCTTGTTGGAAGAGACGGGGCGGTTATAATTGACCGCGCTGATCATGCAAGTATTATTGATGGCTGCCGTTTATCATTCGGCAAGACATTGAAATACGAACATAATGATATGGAAGCGCTGGACAAAACACTATCCAATCTGAATGGAACGAACGGTCTGATTGTTTCGGATGGTGTTTTTTCAATGGAAGGAGATATTGCAGATCTGCCAGGAATTGTAGAGTTAGCTGAAAAATACGAATGTGATATTATGGTTGATGACGCTCACGCTATTGGCGTCATTGGACAGGGCGGACGCGGTACAGCGGCGCATTTCGACTTGGAAGACAGGGTGCAGTTGATAATGGGCACATTCTCCAAGTCTCTGGCTTCAATCGGCGGCTTCATTGCAGGCGATAGAAGTACGATTGATTTCCTCAAGCATCAATCCAGAGCTCTGATATTTTCCGCCAGCCCGCCACCGGCATCGGTTGCTTCAGCGCGTGCAGCTCTTAGAATTATGAAGGAAGAACCTGAGCGATTGGAGCGTTTGTGGGATAACACCCGGCGACTCTGGGCGCAGTTGAAAGCGATCAATGTTGACATAGGCAAATCGCAAACACCGATTGTCCCGGTTATGATTGGTGATGATTTGAAGACTTTCCGCGTTTGTCAAAGACTACAGGAAGAAGGCATTTTTGTAAATCCAGTCGTTTCACCGGCAGTCCCTCTCGGTGAATCGTTGATCAGGCTTTCAATAATGTCAACGCATACATTTGAACAGATTGATAGGGCGGTTGAAACGATTGATAAGGTGTTGGATGAATTTGAGGTTGAAAGAGGTAAGAAAGTCTTTGACGGTTAGGACAGACATTCTTGTTTGTCATTGGATGTTAAATTGTTAGATTGTTGTATTGTTATATTGCTATAATTTTCTACGAAGCGAAAAACACTATAGAAATGCAATAGTGTAGGCATTCCTGCCTGCGTTTGCACCAAAGAAATTCACAACAGATTAAACGGATTGAACAGATTGGAGGAAGAATAGCGAATGACGAAAAAATGCAGAGTGAAGAGCTTAGAGTCCTGCCTTCAGGCTGTTTTAAGCTGTAAGTTCACTCCACCAGTTCGGGAAAGGAAGACAACCTGAAGGTTGAACTCTGAACTTCGAACACTGAATTCTTAAAAAACAGAAATGAGAACACAATGACGACAAAGATTGCAATATTCAAGAAGAAGGAAATCAGAAAAACCATACACAATAATGAGTGGTGGTTTTCTGTTTCTGATGTTGTTGAAGCGTTGACAGATAGCGCTGATGTAAAGCAATATGTAAAGAGACTGCGTTCACGGGATTCTTAATTGAATTTCTATGAGGGTACAATTTGTACCCCACTTGTTACGGTTGTAAGGATGGTGACAGATTGTCACCCCCCTTTCCGTGAAAACCAAAGGCGGTAGGCAAAGCAAGAAAGGATCTGGAAGCGAAAAGTGGGCGCAAGGTATCAACGAAGAAGAATTACTTGAAAGAAATCGAGTGAAGGAATTCTTTATATCCGAATTATCGTGAAGCAGATTCAATGAAAGATTATCACATTAATATCTTTTACAGCGATGAGGACGAAGGGTATATTGCCGATATTCCTGATTTGGAATATTGTTCCGCTTATGGGAATTCACATGAAGAGGTTTTGTCAGAAGCGCTCATAGTAAAAGAAGCGTGGATGGAATCGACGCATAAGAGTGGAAAACCCATCCCGAAATCTCATTATCGTCCTGTAATCTATAAAGTTGTTTAGAGTTGCACTCCAGTAGTATCTAAGCGGAATGCGGAGTGAGGAATGCTGAATTCAAAGTCCACCCTGAATTATCGGGTTGGACTATGAACTGATCTACCGATAGAATATGAAAACAACACAATACTTCAACTATTTGCGAAAAAGACTTGATCGTGTGCTGATTAAAGATAGTTGGATAGAATTCGTTATTAATAATCCAGTAAAAACGGAAGTCCAATCTGATGGAAGGTTTAAGAAGTGGGCGAAAATTCCGGAGGAAGGTAAGTATCTGAGAGTCGTTCTGTTAGAGGATGGCGAAACAGTACATAATGCCTTTTTCGACAGGTCTTTTAAGGAGGATTAGGAAATGAAGGTTAAATATTTCCCTGACACTGATACAGTTCTTGTGGAATTCGCGGTTAAAAAAGTCTACGAGACGAAAGAAATAAGTGAAAATGTTTATATTGACTTGGATCAAGATGGGAACATAGTAAGTATGACAATTGAACATGCAAAAGCTAATGCGGGATTGTGGGAATTTTCTTACCAGGAAATGCTCGCAAAGACCGCATAGAATGAGTAGCGTTTAGTTCAGAGTTCACACTTTAGTGTGTTTTCAAGTTCAGAGTTCGACCTTCAGGTTGTTTTGGGTTAAAGTTCACTCCATTAGTTCAGGAAGGGAAAACAACCTGACGGTTGAACTCTAAACTCTGAACTATCCGTTTAATCTACTGTGAATAAAACAATGAAACAATGAGACAATCAAACAATTAAATTTAAAAACCCATGTCAATATCAATAAAACCAGTGAAATCCAATCGCGACAGAGCCGAATTCATAAGATTTCCTTACCGGCTGCATAAGAAACATCCGGCATGGGTACCACCGTTGATATCGGAAATAAAGAGCTCTCTTGATATACAAAAGAACCCTTTTTATGAACACGCCTCCATCGAGTTGTTTCAGGCGCATCGCGATAATAAGGTAGTCGGACGGATTGCCGTTATCATTGATCAGAATTTCATCGAGGTTCAAGGGGAACAGATTGGTCAATTTGGCTTCTTTGATTGCATTGACGATCAGGATGTCGCTGAAGCGTTGTTAAATCACGCTGCTAAGCACCTGAAAGATAATAGTATGCGGATGATGCTGGGACCGACCAATCCGTCAATGAACGATGAACTGGGCGTCCTGATTGACGCTTTCGATATACCTCCGGCAATAAAGATGATCTGGAATCCTTCGTATTATCCAGCTTTGTTTGAAAAAGCAGGTTTTGAAAAGGCGATGGATCTGTTTGCCTATACGATGTCTAAGGATGAGGCATCTGAAAGGCTTATTCGACTCGGCAAAGCAATTCTCAAACGCACCAAGGTCGACCTGCGAAAGATTAATATGAAGAAGTTCGATCAGGAGGTTAAGGCTCTTCTCGATGTATACAACTCCGCCTGGTCTGATAATTGGGGCTTTGTGCCCTGGACGGAAGCCGAGTTCGAGCACGGCGCTAAATCGTTGAAGCAGGTTATTGATCCGGATATTGTTCTGGTTGCTGAAGTGAACGGCAAGCCGGTTGGGTTCTCGTTGGCATTACCCGATATTAACTACGCTCTGAAGCATATCAATGGACGCTTGTTTCCCTTTGGTCTGCCGATCCTGCTCTGGCATTCACGCAAGATAGATCGTATCCGTATCCTGATATTAGGTGTAATCAAGGAATATCGGGGGCGGGGAATCGACACGGCGATGTACTATGAAACCTTTCGTATCAGCACTGACAAAGGTTATCAAAGCTGCGAGATGTCTTGGATACTGGAAGACAACGAGCCAATGAATCGAGCGGCTAAAATGATGGGCGCTAAAAAATATAAAACCTACAGATTATATGAACGACGACTCTGAAATATCACAATCTCAACCTGATATATCTGAAAAGGATATTAGGGGAGAACGGAAAATCCTGCTGACCGGTTCAACCGGTTTTGTCGGCACGCATACCGCTCAACACCTGGTTGAAAGGGGCTACAATCTGCGCTGCTTAGTGAGGAATACCAGCGATACCAGCCGTTTGCCCAGGAATGTGGAACTTGCAACGGGGAGCCTCAGCAACTACGAGAGCCTTAAACGTGCAGTAAAGGGCTGCTGGGGAGTGATGCACGTTGGTGGAATAGTCAGAGCGCAACAGGTGCGTGATTTTTACCTGGTGAACCGTGACGGTACATCGAATCTAATTACTGCAGCGTGTGAGGCAGGTGTTGAACGGTTTATGCTTTGCAGCAGCATTGCTGCCGTTGGACCTTCTACTCCGGCAAGGCAACGTCAAACGGACGAGCGTCCCAACCCGATCACCGATTACGGCAGGAGTAAACTCGCCGGTGAAGAAGTCCTGCAAAAGGGAGCGGGGGAGATGTGGTGGTGCGTTGTCAGACCGCCTCCGGTATATGGTCCTTGGGATGTGGCTTTTTATACGCTGGTTAAATGGGTAAACCGCGGTTTTAAGATCAGGCTAGGGGAGGGCAAAATGCCGCTTTCGATCATCCACGGCGCTGATTTGGCAAGAGCTATGACCCTGGCGATTGAAGCAGATCACCCATCCGGCGCCAAATGGTTCGCCACCGACGGCGCCGACCACGACCTCCCCGAATTGCTCGGCGCAATCGAGAGTGCGCTGGACAAGAACGCACGCTGGATCACCATCCCCGAATGGATAGCTCCAGGAGTTGCTCGAATAATCGAGTTCACCGCAAAACTAAGGGGTGATACAGCCTTGCTTAGCAGACAAAAACTGGATGAGATGCTGCAACCCGCCTGGACGTGCGATGATGAGCCTTTACGTAAAGCCACAGGATACCGAGAGATGTTCAACCTTGAGGATGGTATGAGGCAGACTGTGGAATGGTATTTTGAGCAGAGGTGGATTTAGAAAATCGTTTTCCGTAGATTGCGCAGATTTTTAAATACAGTAGTAAGCATTTATGCGTAAATATCTTACACCATATTATGTCATTCCAGCTTTCATTGGAATGCCATAATAAGAAATTAGTAGTAGAACAGGAGTAAGTAATGTACAAAGAATTCAAAATCAAGAACTTCAAGTGCTTCTCTGATTTTTCTATTGATTCGTTTGAGAGGGTTAATTTGATTGCGGGGGAGAACTGTGTGGGTAAAACTGCTTTTTTGGAGGCATTGTTCATACATTGTGGCGCTTATAACCCAGGATTAACCTTTAGAATTGATTCATTACGTGGGGTAAAAGTAGTTAATTTTGATAATTTCAAAGAAACACCATGGGATCATTTATTCAACGATTTTAATACCTCAAAAGGCATAGTGCTGTTTGGAAAAACAGATAATAAAGAAGAACGGGAACTCCATCTTAGAATAGTAGATAAACAAAACGAATTAAAGGAAATAATTAACACTAAAGATACTGATATTGAAGAAACTGAAAGTGCTTCTATTTCTACCAACATAATTAAAACGTTGGAATTAATGAGTAAAGATGAAAAAAAGAGGGAACATATATCATTTATTTTTATTCATAAACAAAAAATTCATAATATAAATGTTATAGCACCTCCTTTTCCCGCTCAATATGTATCTAACAGAATTCAAATATCAGATGAAATAATTAACTATTTTAGCGCTATTGAAAAAGTTGGAAAACAAAGAATTGTATTGAATGTAATTAAGGTTGTTGAGAAACGTTTAAAACGTCTTACTAACATTACAATTGGTAAAGATACAGTGATTTATGGTGATATTGGCTTAAACCAATTAGTTCCAATATCCTACATGGGAAGTGGTATAACTCGCCTTTTAAGTGTTATCCTTGCAATAGCTAATAATAATAATGGGATTGTTTTAATAGATGAGATAGAAAACGGCTTCCATCATGGTATCATGAAAAAAGTCTGGCAGGCTATTGGTAAGGCGGCGCGTGATTTCAATGTGCAGGTTTTTGCTGTGACCCACAGTCGGGAGTGCGTAGTTGCAGCACATCAAGCGTTTTCTGAGAACGACGTGTATGATTTTAGGTATCATAGGCTTGACAAGATAAAGGGTGTTATTAAAGCGGTGAATTATAATCAGGAAATCATGCAAGCGGCTATTGAAGCAAACTTCGAGGTCAGATAATGAATCCCTCACAAACAGATATGGAAATCGAAAATGGTTTTGGGAATATAACTGAACCACACTTGCTTATAGTTGAAGGTAAAGATGAAGAGAACTTCTTCAATGCACTTCTAAAAGAGAGTAATATTTCAGGTATTCAAATATTGAGTATTGGTGGAAAAGAGAAGATTCATAAGAATCTGTCTATGTTATCCGTTTCGCCAGGTTTTCCTGATATAGTTTCAATCGGAATTGTTCGTGACGCTGATACAGACCCTCAATCGGCGTTTAGGAGTGTCTGTACTGCAATTGAAAATGCAGGTTTGTCTAAACCAGCTAAACCAATGCAGCCGGTAGGGCAGAACCCATCCGTAACAGTAATGATTTTACCAGATGAGAATTCAACAGGTATGCTTGAAAATGTTTGTTTGAAATCAGTTGAGAATAATCCTGAATACTCTTGTATTGAAGATTTCTTTAATTGTCTCACTGAAAAGGGAGTTACCATTCCCGATGACAAGCCTAAGGCGGAGGTTTTGGCATATTTAGCTTCAAATCCTGAAAAAGCAGCAAAATTTCGCATAGGTTTGTTAGGTATCGCTGCTCAAAAAGGCTATTGGCCCTGGGAAAACAGAGTTTTCAATCCTCTCAAGAACTTCCTGAAATTATTGGTTAAATAGTTGGATAAATCAAGATTTCTCACCTCAAAAGAACCACCTTCCGCGTCCGCACCTCTCCCGACGCAGCTAACTGTATGAAGTATATCCCTGACGATAAGTTATCAGAACCTATTATATATGAATGAACTCCAGGTGGCTGGTTGTCCTTGATCGTCATTTCTATTTTACGACCGTTTACATCGGTTATGGTTAATGATAAATAAGAATATTGAGGAAGGCTGTAAGTGATTGTAGTCGTTGCGTTGAACGGATTGGGGTAGACGTCAACGATCCTGAATTCCGCAGGGCTATTATCCTCTTCACAGGAAGCATTCAAGGATGTTCCGACCAATGACACCTCGACCTCCTCCTCATCCGGGTCGTCGGACTCGATATGAAGAACAGCCTCGTATTCACCTGCTTCGTATGGTGCAAACAGAATCCAGGTAGTATGCTCGCTCTCCGGTTCGATCTCGAATTCACCGTTGCCATTGCCGATGCTGAAATGCGAATCATCCGGAGTTATTGATTGAGCGGTGATTGTCAGGGTTGTTAAGCCGATGTTGCGAATGGTTACGGCGGCGCTGTCGAGAACGCCGGGGGTTTCGAAGAGGAGGGTATCGGAAGCGAGTTCGATGTCCCGCTGGTGGAAGTGGAAGGCGCCGATGTCGGAACGGGTGCCGTCAGGGTCAGGGTCGGATTCGGGGTCGCCGGAGTCTATGCAAGGGGAGTCTTCGGACAGGTGGAAGTCGTCGTTATCATGATCGATGAATTGAGGATCTTCATGAATTACATGATCACTGTACTCCTCAGGCCATTCGCCTTCAATATTACAATATGATAAAAACACCCATCCGAAAAAATCATAAAAGAGTATTTGATTACCCTCATCAGCGCGATTACCCCAGAAAATACAATCTGAAAGTGTTATCTCATTATTTCCTCCTATATTCAGCATAAAACCTATTCCACCACCAAATCGACTCTCATTATATACTAAAGTATTTGAATAAAATAATGTATTATTAATATTACGCATAAAGCCAACTCCACCGGCACAATTATCAGCATTATTGCTATAGAAGATATTATGATGAACAACGATTGAGTTGAAATCGTTAATTAATAATGCACCTCCATTGCCCGCTTGGTTTTCTGTGAAAGTATTACCGGATATGACGCAGTCTTCTTCAAGGTTGGTAGTTGTGTAAATTGCACCACCAAAGTTGGCTGAATTGCTAATAAATTCGTTATTAGCGATTCTGCTTTCCGATCCAATGTATAAAGCACCTCCAAAAATACTACTATTTCTATTGAATGTGTTTTCTAATATGGAGCTATGGCGACCACTGATACATATAGCACCACCTATTTCTGTTGAGACATTATATGAGAACATACTGCTCACGATATTCGTCGTTCCACCGACGAAATAAACAGCTCCTCCAATTTGAGAACATTGATTTTCAAAGAAGGTAGAGTTACTGATATTTAATTCAGCATTCCTGCAAAATATGGCTCCACCGCTGATAGGTATATCCTCATCACCAACACTGCAATCGCGAACTATACAATAACCGAGTGAAATAACTGCTCCGCTGTCAGCCCTAATACCGCACCAGGATTTGACGTCTTCATCAGGGTGAAAGACTATCGAATCGTCTTCTGTCCCCTCTGCAAGCAATTCACCATGTACTAATATCGAATAAGTACCTGAAAAATTGACGATAACGCCCGGTTCTATCGTCAATGTATCATCTTGGGGGATAAAGATTGTGTCCAGGACTGACACTGGTGAATCATCAATCGTCCAGACTCCACTTACCTCACCTTCTACTTCTATGGCTAGACCATTAACACAAAAAAAGAGGCTGATAATCAAAATTATAAAAGCAAATATGTATTTCCTAATCACTTTGCCAGTACCATTTTTACAATATCGTTGTTATCACCAGCATTTACTCGACAGAAATACATGCCTGAATTAACAGGGATACCATTACGGTCAGTACCATCCCAAGAAAAAGAGTGGTGTCCAGCGGGAACTTGACGGTTCAATAATGTTCTTACATTGTGACCGAGTTGGTCGAAAACGATTACTCTTACACGTCCAGCATCTGCCAGATTGAATCGTATGCGTGTTGAAGCGTTAAACGGATTGGGGTAGTTAGCGAGGAGTTTAAACTTATGCGGTATCGAGGGCTTTAATGTTTTTTCACTTGATCCAATGTTAACAACTGAATATGGATAATCGCTGAAACTGGTAACAGTTCCGTTTCTCCATGAATCTGTGTTAGTTTCGGTTGTTATTACACGATTTTCGCTTCTGTCCCAGAATATGAATATGATCTCCTGACCGGGTAGATAACCGTCCATCTCTTCGGTAGTCTCGTCATCTCTCCAAGCGGCGAATATCAGCGGGAAAGAACCGTGACAGACCACACCACCACAACATAAACCGTCAGGAGTGAAAGCAGCTAACTCGTCTCCTTCTTCGATTTCTATATCGTCGAGACTGATGTTCTCTACAATAATGGCATGATTAGAACCCGTTCGCCTGATAAAATCAAAATAATCGGTATTGCAGGATGCAACAATGGCTTTTCTTTGACTCGCCGTATAAACAAGTTGATCGTTATGGTACATAATCACATGATAACCTTGACCTACTTCCATGTTTCCGATCCCGTTATATTCCCATTCAGGAATATAGAAATTACCGTCTCCATCTTTTACAAGAGCGAGATTATTGATATCATCAATTTCATCAAAAACTACTTCAATATCTCTGGGTTCATCAGGCAGATATGCAATATAGTTGTCCCATGGATGTTCTTCAGCGTTCTCATCAAGATCTATTAGCCAATCGTCATAGTCTTCTTCAGGAATAAGAGGACCAGGAATGCCGATTTCTTCATCAGATGTAACTTTTATTAAATATCCGCCTTCATCCGTTTCCCAAACCCATTCCGGGGGGTCATCGTCTGGTACATATGAACGGTTTTGCTCGTCTTTTATTATCATTAAACTCGTGTAACCTATTATTTCAGGGTCTCTGGGCCAGTCAATAATATCAAGCGTATTACCATTAATCTTAGTAACTAAACGATTTAGAATTACATTTAATGCTCTTCCGTCATTAGTTGGTAAATGGTTTGTGGATACAAAATTCCAACCAATACTCAATGAAAGGATATGTCCTGATATTGGTCCAGATGGTGTACAAAGCTCTCCCAATCCTTTACTATTCGAATAATACTGAGGATTGTCAATAATAAGCCCACCAATTCTATTATTATGGAAAAAATCATTTGAGTATGCATAACTCGAGGCTTCCCAAATAGAAATAATTGGGTCGTCATCATCATTAAAGTCGTCATTAAGATTGGCATCTGCTTCTCTATTACCTTCTTCATAAGAGTGGGCTCCAGGGTAGCAACCTCTTAAAGCTGCAATGAAATGATAGCTGAATTCATTATATTGACAATCAGGATTCTCACGATTCACTCTAAAAGCTGAAGGCGCATCGTTTTCAGCAGCAGATATTACTATTGTATTATCCAGATCAGACATTGCTTCTGAAAAAGCTCCACTGTAACATTGATCAAAAATGCAGATTAAATGACCGAAATTAATTTCATTGACTTCATCTCTGAAATCATCTACCCATATTCTATCATTATGTGAGCGTTCATTATGAGGCACATCTCCGAACCACGGCTCGATAGATTGCGGAGGATCATGTCTTTGATCTACTCGCTTATTTATCCCCCAGTATTCTCCATGATCTACAGTGTAGATAAACAAAAGGTCATCTTGATCAAGTTCTTCTGCTAAGTCATCCAGCACTCTGTACAGGTTTTCTCTTGTCCCCGAGTAGTTAATATCATTATCTTCGTCGTTATCTAAATCTTCTGGTGAGCTATTAATTACACGGCCCATGTGCTTTCTATCCCATTCAGGAGCATCAGGACCATCTGAATTTAGTACAATTATGTTTTCCTGTGGAAAATCATACTTTTGATTCAATGTACAATACATGGCGGAAATGTCATTCCAATTATGTACATCATTATTAATAGGCCTTACGCCACCATTAAACAGAATTGCAAAAAGATGTTCGTCATCGCGACCTGGTCCTGGTTGTTCTAATTTTGATACGAAAGTATCTTCATTCTCGTTCTTATCAGCCTCTACTTCAAGAATACAATCCTCTGGATCTACACTAGTAGTAGGGTCATACCAACAACCACGTTCATATGAACAGTAAGAACCTGTTGCTTTTTTGACGAAAACATATTTGCATAGATGTCCCCAATTCGATTGGGGCCAATAATCAACAAAAAAGAACCAAGATATTATTTCAGGAGAAGTGACTGTGCCTCCAGTTGAAATTAAAAAATCTGTGTTGGATAAGATTTCGTTTGGGTCAGACCATACATCTACCACATCCTCATCATCTTCTCCAACAACGTCATTCATTACAATCTGTAAGGCTTCCGTTCGAGTAACCTCTGCATTCAATAATCCTAGCATTATAAAGAATGCAAGAAAGAGGGAAAAGGTTAAATAGTGTCTGACCGAAAACCCGTGTTTATCTGGATATTAATCCCCTTTTGTCATTCCCGCGAAGGCGGGAATCCAGGAGAAACAATAGGTTACCTGGATTCCCGCCTTCGCGGGAATGACAAAAGGGG
>JAVCDD010000038.1 GCA_030765125.1 Candidatus Hatepunaea meridiana | reverse complement strand
TGCGTGAAGCGGAGATACATATCAAATCTCAGCTTGTTGAGATCGGTGAGAAAAAGCTACTGAAGAAAGGTCTTGAAGTTCGGCGTGAACAACTTCGTGGAATTCAGAAAGGGATCGATGGGATTATCAGTGATCTAAAGAAAGATCAAACAGTAGTTATGAAAACAGCCATAAAAGAGTCTTTTCAGAACGGGATTACCGGCGGTATCCACGAATTCAATGAATTGGATTTTCCATACTACAAATCGCTTTCGCATGCAGATCAGGTTAAGATGGCGGGTCAGGTGATGAGTTTGATAGACCGTTCGGCATTGGATTTTCTAATGAACTACGATCTGCAACTCTTGGGAAACGTCACCCGTGAACTTGCAGACAGCATCAAGCAGCGGATATCGGTCGGTATTGTGACAGGGGATTCAATTGCGAAGATCGGAGAGAAGATCGGTGGAGTGATTACCGATCCGGATAAGTTCCGACGGGCGGGGAAAACGGTGTTCAGGACAGCGCAGAACAGAATCGAGGTTATCACGAGAACGGAGACATTGCGAGCTTACGGACAGGGGCGGAATAAGTTCTACAATCAGGTTGGTGTGAAAAGAATTGTCTGGGTGACCGCTGGTGATGAACGTACCTGTCCTGAGTGCGGTCCACTGGATGGCAAAGAGTTCCCAATCGATAAGGCGCCCCCTATTCCGAAACATCCGCGATGTCGTTGTTGTTGGGTGGCAGCCCGTGCGAAGGTCTGCCGGGCGGGAGTTCCGGTGCATTGATGATGAATCCTTCAACACATATTTACGCATGGGCAATGGCAATCCAGGCAGCATCAAAGCAATCAAATTACGATTGCATCCTCGTGCCATCCGAAATCGCAGATATGGCAGCGAAGAAGCATGGCGAGTCTATCAAAGTCGGGACGGCTGTTTCGCAAGGCGCGTTTGATAAACTGACTATGAAACAGTTGCAGAAGCTCGCTCAATCAAACAGTATCTCTATAGCTCGAACTAAAAAGGATTTTATCAAGTTACTGAAGCCGCTTGAACCGGACGTCGATCTGGAATCGTTGAAAGGCACTCAGCTTAAAGTCCTAATCAAGAAACACAAGATTGGTGCATTGCGGTCGAAGGAAGAGTTAATTGCTCTTCTGAAGAAAAAAGCAGCCGAAAAAGCGAAGCAGGAAGTTGGCAAGGAACTCGTTGAGCAACAGATAAAAGTTTTAAAACAGAAGATCACCCTTCATCTGAATCAGTTGCCGGGATTGCAGCCGCAGGATTTTAAGTTAGCTTTAAATCATTTTGAGAAGATTTCAGATGCCCTTAGTGAAGCAAAATCTCTTCTTCCGGAAATTGAATGGTCGGTTCTGAAACAGCAGTATGATTATGCTCGCAGTTCATTCCATGAGATGGTTAAAACTCTGAAGGGCAAGGATCTGAAAACCATCGCCAAACAGGCAAAGCTACACCATTACCAGTGGGCATCGAAGGATGATTTGATCATCCTTATGACTTCAGATGATCCGGTTGCCATTAAAATGGCGAAAGATAACATCGAGGGGAAATGGGCAAAGTGGGCTGAAAAACACAGCAAGAAGTCACAAGTACCAAAACCGGTCACCACACCCACTGCGGTGAAACCTCCCAAACCTCTGTCACACCCCTCAAATTTCACCAACTCTGATGAAACCTGGGAGAAGTTTTCGAAGAGTAATCCATTCAGTTATCAGGGACGAGCGGATATCGAGGGGGCGCATACCAAGTATTTCTTCACCGATAAAAGTGGCGATAAATGGCTTTTCAAACCGGTGTCGGAAGAGTTTCGGGGGTATGGCGATGAGGTAGCTTACCGGATTGGCAGGCTGATCGATCCGGATGCTATTGAGGTGCGCTATATAGATATCGAGGTTCCGGGACGAGGCAAATTGAAAGGCTCAATTCAGAAGTGGCGAACCGACTTGAAAAAGGAATTCGATTTCCGTAGTGCGGTGGTAGTAAAGCTGACCACCTCAGAACTTGAGGGATTACAGCGCGAGCATGTGATTGACTGGCTGATTTCCAATCATGATGCCCACGGCAAGCAGTTCCTACGGTTGAAAAATAATCGTTTGGCTGGGATTGATAAAGGACAGCTCTTTAAATTCCTAGGTAACGACTGTCTATCGATTGACTACCATCCTAACAGGGCATTCGGAGAGCATGAACCCTTTTACAATACCATGATGCGTGCCTGGCGGGATGGCAAGATCGAGATGAACCTGCAGGCAACTTACAAATATATCAGCAGCATCGAATCGATCACAGATGACGCTTATATCGACTTGCTTAAGCCCTATGCTGAGCGGAGGTTCAGCCGACAGCCACTGAAGTTAAAACAATTTTACGAAACAGCCTTGAACCGCAAGAACAATCTCAAAAAGGATTTTGAGGACTTCTACACTGAGCTTCTCCGGAAAAGGACGAAAGATAAAAAGGTTGTATTCCATTTCGATGTGGATGGCAAAGAGTTGGTAGTTGGAAAGGCTGCAAAGGGATACAGGCATATTCCAGAAGAAGCGGAAATTCTGGTCAAAGAAGCGAAGGAATCAGGTTGGCAGGGCAAATCACTCCCGGTGGATGTGGACGATATCGAGGATCAGAATGTGTTGCTCTACACTGAAAAAGTCAAAAGCAAAACCCGAACGGTTATGCGTATGAAGATTCGACCGGAAGCAGAGAAGAAATTGCTGGCAAGCCTTTCCACAGGACCCGGAGACACGATCGGTCAAGCGGCGGGGAAAGCTTTAGCGGACGACCTGTTCTACAATGACATATTAGCGGCGGTCAAGTCCATCAATTACCACATAAAGCAAGGTGACTTCAATTTCAATAAATCGAAGATCGATCAGGCGCTGTCGCATCGTGCTGCCTTAATCAAACTAACAGGCAAGCAAGATAGAGATTTAAAATCGATGCCGCGCGCTTACTTGAAAACTCTGGATAAGATTGATGCTTCGGTTTCTGCAAGTGGTCGAACCAAGATAGGAGCTTTTAAGCAGTACCTGAAGAAAGAGAAACCGATCAAGCCTTCCGGAGATAAAATCCCGACAGTCAAGAGAACAACGGTTTATGGAGATCGCAAGGTCGTTCGCAAAGGTGAGATCAATGTCACACATGAGAAGGTTACCCTCGGGGATTTGCATTCCAATTTTACAGCCAAGGGTTTGGAATACAAGATCGATTTGGGAGATGGCGTAGAGGGAATTTACCGACCGTGGATTACGGAGAATTACTACTCACACCAGGGACAACTTGAACTTAGAATCCTCTCTGATTGCACACCTGAATCTGCAGAGCGGTTACTTGATGGGCTTGAACGGCTTGGAATCGGAGCGTCTTTCGCTTCACCGGTGGATGCAGAATACATGTATTTATTGAAACAGGCATTTATTCTGAATGAGGATAGCACACCCGCTTGGAAGAAGATTATAAAGTCATTGGATACTCAACAAGCTTCTAAAGCCAAGCGCGTCAAGGATCTCCGGCAATACTGGTCGGACAGGTTAGGAGTTAAAGATGTCACCCAGATACCCGGATACGATCCGCAAGGTAAATACTCCATTATGTCATCCGCTTGGAAAAAGAAGAAAGAGGCAGGATATCGTCATCAGCTCAGGTTCGACATTTCCGATGAACAGGTGAAGCGTGAACTGGGCGACTATGGACTATACCACCGGTTGACGAATGGAAGCGACATCGCTACGGTTTTGGATCAAATACTGGATCATAATGGAGCTTTAATCTCAACTGTTGAAAAAATGAGAGTCGGTATTCCTGTGGGTGGTATGAGTCCAAGTTCTGACATGGGAACCGGTGGCGCCAGTTATTTCTTCACTCGAATACGTAAACTTCCCGGAGTCGATTACAAGCGGGGTGAAACCGGATTCTATTTCAAACCTCATCTGCTGCGCCGAATGGATGCGATCACATACGAAAGTGATAAATTCGGTCGAGTCACCGGCAATCACGTTAGACAGCATCGAAAAGTTGACATTAGCGATTACAAATCAATTGCATCCCGGAAAAGTTCTAATGAAACGATTTTCAAGAATGAAGTGACTTTGTTGGATAACCTGCAACTGGTGACAGTCAGCAATGAAACTGCTAAGCGCAAAGTGCTGAACGTCTTCCGGAAACATGGGGTGACTCGGTTACCGGATGGCAGGCAGGTTAAGGATATCATAAGGACGGTGAATTAGTGAAAGAAGAGATTATTAAAGCTCAAGAAGAGTTTCAGATCCGAACAAACAAGCTCCTGCAAGATGGCGCCGAATGCCGGATTATGGATGGTAAAGAACTTGTCACATCGTTTTACCTGGCGTCGTTCGAAGTTCTGAAAGCAGTACCATTCATCTCGCGTTCAACAGGAAAAGTGCTACGATTCACCTACTGGTGCTGGTTTCAGGAGGTTCACTTCGAAGCAGGAATGAACCGGTCGCATCTGGTTATAATAAAGGACGTTGAATGGTTGAATGATCGCAATCTTCAGATTGTAACAGATGATTATAGAATTCTAATCTGTGTAATCGACCCACCGGAAGTCGATCCGGATGCAAATGAGGTTTACAAAGAATGGAAGGCATTTCAGAAGACAAATCCATGGTTGAGTGAGATTACAGATCAGCAAAGGGAAGAGTTCCTGGATATGGTGAGGAGAGCGATATCATGAGGATGCGGTATTTCATTGACTACCGATTCGATGACAAGGTAAATCAATTCCTACCGGTGGGGATTTGGATACAGGATATGGATGATCTGGGAATCGACATTCACTATCCTGACGAGACTTCAGATGAGTACTGGGAAGCGATGTGGGTTATGAACCGGCTGGTGGAAGCGGGTTTGAACGCACCGCCGGACTTTCTTGAGTTTCATCAGCAACGGGCTGGGTATAAAGGAATGCGTTCACAGATATTTGAAGAAGAAATCGATTTGAATGTGGATGAATTCATGAGGAAGACTCTGAAGAAATATATGGCTGGCGGGGGATAGATGGAACGCGTGAATGAAAAAGATATTTTGGTCAATCGCACACAGATGGTTCAGATCGCAAGAGAATTCAATATCTTCATTACTATCGGGACTATACATCGTTGGGCAAATGAACCGGATTTTCCATTGCCAATCGGGAAAAATGGGAAATTCATTTTGTACTCAAAATACGATTTCACGTCTTACTTAAAACAGCGTATAAATAGAATTCAATATGAACATTAGCAATGTGATTATTAATTTTCAGTATCTGGTTTTTGATAAAGCGTAATCGTTATGAAAAAGCCTTTTCCTGTGCATATATTTGTCTATAAGAGCTATTCAATATTCTGTCATTAAGTTTTAACGCGATTGACTCATCTGCATCGAATCTCTGCTCTGGACCTTTGAAATCACCTATTATTGTAATAGTTGGAGTAAGTGCAAAAGATACTTCAGTTCCTCTGAGACCAAATCCTGGGGAATTAATTAATCTGCCATCATTTCTTTTTTCATCTTTCCAAAATAAAGTGACTGGATTATCAGAAGTAATAAACCTCGTTTTTGTGTTCTTCAAAACATAAAGCGACCAACTCCTCTGCCATAATAAAGGATATAACTCCTGCGAAAGCATTATTTGTGATGCTACCATATGACTCTGTGATGGTACTACTTTGAATCTCTTCTTTTGTACGAACTCAACCATATCTTCATATGTCATTTCATTAACAGACTCGGATGAAATATCGGAATACTTTCCTTCTTTTGCGTCTGAAAGAATATGTTGTACAACATCTTTGTTAAGTATTGCTCGTTCTGCCAATATTTTACCGAGTAAATCAATTGACTGGCTCATCATTGATCTAATACTTGGTACTCTCAATGCTTGAAGAGTAATATAATAGAGGAATTCGGCTCTTTCTTGATCTTCTGGCAGTGTTTCATTTTCTATTATCTTTCGAAATATTGGAGCAACCCTTTTTTCAACTTCAGCATAAAAATTTTCAACTATATTTTTATTGCCTTCAATCTCAACATCATAAAAACCGCGAATAAATCCGATATTGTCAGGAGTGGATTTGAACCATTTTTGAGTCTCTTTTTCAAATACCCATAGCAGAGACTTCTTTTTTTCGATAAAGGTGAATCCGTTCAGATAGAACCTTGGTGTGTGATGTTGCTTCTTTATGTTCATATTGACCGTTAAATGTACAAGGTTAACAACTACCTTTTTTTATGTATTTCTGTTTTTATCCTCATTAAGATCAAAATAGAACTATTTAATTACCTATAGAACCACTTAGATTTTCAATAAGCCTATAAGTCGCTGAATGATTATTTATCATACCCGACCAGGTATAGTCATAATCTTCGGAGGGAGAATATTGTTCCATTTTAGTTACAATCACCTTCAGATTGCTTTTATCACGAACGCATGTAAGTATTTGTGAATATATTCCGTTTAAAGATGAAAGCATTGTGTTGTACAGATTTTCATATATATCATCGATGAATTCTAAATCCTTTTCACTTACCTCAGACCATTTTAACTTATCTTTCCAGAGATCAACATTTGGATTCTCACCCTCGATGTGTGGTAATGCAAAGAAATTATCGATGAATGCGAATGGTATTTTTTTTCCGTGTAGAACATTATTTCTCATTTGGTAAAAATCATTCAAACTATTACTCAAATCCTTTAGACCAAGAATGGTGCCTAATTTACCAACACAATCTCTTATTCTTCCACAATGTGTTTGGAAGAGAATAAAATTATTATTTGCTTCAATGTATTCCTCAATAGTTTCTATCTTTGTGTTGCTGAACTTAATTCTGTAAAGGCAAACAACACTTTCGAAAATTGTATAACTATACTGTGCAATTTCTTCTCTGAAAGAATCAATTGAGATGTTTCCAGATTTTATAATCTCAGCTTTTCCATCATTTCCGATGAATTTTTGCCAGAATACTTCATAAACCGAAAATTGAGATACTACCTTCTCATAGTATTTTCGTTCCAAGACATCCCCATGTAGTTTCAATTCTAACAATTCAGTTCTCCAAGTTTTAGAAAGAATTTCTAACTTTAATCCAATTCAGTTTGTTTCAACCTCATCAACCTCATCAGTTCTGGATAACCTGATCTCAACCCCTTAACATAGTCACATAGATTATTCCACGACTATGTCAAACGAGGCAATGAACACCGAACTCAAACGCATTCACTTTCTCCTGGAAGCCGAGGCTGAATTTTGCCTGGCGAGGGATTCGAAGGACAACATCGAAGCAGCGCAAGACCTGCCTCCCTATATCACCAATTACATCGGCTCCAAGCAGAAGCTGGTGGATTGGATCTGGGTGCATACTCCAAATGGGGTGAAGAGTGCACTCGATGCCTTTTCGGGCAGTGCGGTGGTTGGATACATGTACAAGACTAAGGGGCTGCGCATCCTTGCCAACGACCGTCTGCGTTATTGTTACCACATCGCCAGGGCGATAATCGAGAACAACTCCGTTACGATTTCCAAGGATGAACTCGATGACCTGCTCAAATCCAATCCCAAGGCAGGCGACTTCGTCCAGGAAACCTTCCGCGGCAAGTTCTTCCAATCGGGCGTCCACCAGATTATAGATAATATACGTGCTAACATTGACGATGTCAAGGGTTACAAGAAGGACATCGCTCTGTTTGCACTGGGCAAGACCTGTATCTCGGCGGCAGGCAGTTATGGGCATTTCGGTTCAGCGTCACGCGGCGGTGGTAACCGTCGCGCGGATACACCCAAGGGATTTACCGAACGTTTCAATGGCACTATTACACGTATCAATGCACTGCTATTCGACAATGACAAAGAGTACCGGGCGTTCAATAAGGATATCCTGGATATATTTTCCGATGTGAAGGTCGATCTTGCATACTTCGATCCGCCTTATGCAACT